>JAOZHK010000193.1 GCA_026014905.1 Candidatus Bathyarchaeota archaeon | reverse complement strand
TTCGCCCGCTCTGATCCATCGACCACCCACGTCATCCACTTTCGCGTTAATCGCAAGCCAGGTGTCCCGTTCTAAATATTGCTTCCGTCGAATCGTGATGACGTGATCGTCCTGCGAAAACTCCAGGACTGTGAGTTGGTCATCATCGAACACGCGCTTGACCTCGGTAACGGTGATTCTAGTTGTGGAGATGTCTTCGGTGCGTGGTGGGGTCTTGAGTAACGCATTGATAGTTTCGAGAAATGCGGTTAATTTTTGTTTATCCACTTCGTTGCGCATCAAGGCTTCGTGGAGCCAGGCCCGCATTGTCGCGAGTTCGTCACGTAGGTCGGCCGTCATGGGTCTTCATCCATATATCGTAGGAGAGTGGTGTCAATTATACTTTCAAAGCGATACGTGGGGGCATATTCTGGATCCATTGTTGCTGCTTCCTGTTCGATTGTTGCTTCTTGGAGGTACGGTTCTAGGTCTCGTTCTAACTGAGTGATGTGCTGCTCCACTTCATTGATGCAGGCGCGGACATGAATATTCATCATCAAATTCATGATGTCCTCAACACAGAAGATACCTGAGTTCCACATCGCCGCGTACTCGGAGGACATCGCTCGCACGAGACCGATAAATGCGCGTTGATGACCTGGCTCTTTCAGCTTGTGATAGAAGCCGTTCTTTTTCTGTAAAGTTAGTATGGTCTGTTGGAAGATGCGTCGAAAGCTTGGTGTCTGTCTACCCATTCTTCATCACTTGTATTCTTATTGAGGTGGAGTCGGGGTCATCGCCGTTACCCGGGCACTGGTCCCGTCCACCGATTTTTACGCGCTGCGGATTTCATCGCCCGCCGTGGGATCAGGGTAACCATGACCGGCTGGAACCCTGTATCCCAGATATATCGTGTGGGAGCCGCGTGTTCCAGCATTGAATAAATATTCGTCCTCTCTAAGTCACGAGGTCCACCAATATGCAGGCAGATCAGACCCGTACGCAGATTCAACGTATTCGGTACCGTGATCACACGCATCGGATCGACACTCACAATGAAGTGACTTTTATCCCATACGGTACCAGGTAACACCTTGGATGCATACCTGTAGCGAGCGGCTGCCATCGCCTTCATCGGATTCCGAGGATTTGGAGCAGCCCAATCCCTATAGTTGAAATCAAGCACATGGATGTGAAATCCTCGACGACCCGAAAACACGATCTGCACATCTCGATGATTGGAAGCGATGCGGTCGCAAAGCTCTAGCGTTAAATGTTTGGAGATGTCGAGGCAGCCCTCACACACCTCGTACTGGGGATGCCAGCTGTGATGATGCCATCGTCTCCGCATAAAGCTATCCACATCCACCACAAACTCCCCGCCAATCGGCACCGCATACTTTGCCTTATACTTCCGACCCACCCGTTCAGGGAACAAATAATCGGTCACACTCATGAACGCGTGGCGTGGTGCATACTTGAATAAATATCGCTGCAACTCGTATGCATTAATGCGATTCTCGAAGCGGTTCAATTTCACAAAGACGCCATTCAGTAATTCGATGCGGAAGTGTTTCCTCGAGAAACGCCATGGACGTTCAATCAATGGTAGGCGTTGGTAGGCACGTCGTATGGCATGCACATTGAGGTTCATGACGGGTCCTGCGGCGGTTGATTCAATGCAAAATAGTAGGCTTTTTTCTGGGCATGGATCTTGCGTCTCAGGGCTTCGACACACGTATCATCAATTGACACATGCCATTTCTCCGCTTCATAGACGAGTTCCATGGGAATGTAGAGGTGGCATTTCCGCGCCAACTGATCGCGTTCAGATAGGGTTAACCGTTTCATCCATCATGTCCTGGCGATATGAAGGAGTAAATAAATGAATGCTACCATTCATACTTGGGTTTCGCGAGGGTCTGCCAGCAGGATCGGCAGATCGGTCGCGATTCTTCCTGATACTGAATGTAGACCTGAATATCCTTACGATGACATGTTTTGTTCCACGGATTCTCACACTGGTCTCGATTGAACATGCTATCCTCACCATTTGTGTTGTATGAGTAAGACGACTAGAGGAGGTCAGCGAGGGAGAAGAGATTCGCATTACGAATAGGGCAAATAGTTGTGGGGTCTCCATTCCTTCCTCGCCCAAAGAAGAGAGATGTTATCCTGCTATTTAGTAGCTGATGTAGCTTCAGGGGGAGGGGTAATGATTTGAAGTTTTAAATTTCAGATTGCTCTATTTTCTTTATGAAGGTGAATTAAGAGATGTCTCAAAAAGTCATAGGTGTGTGGAAACTTGTCTCATGTGAATTTCATCACGGCGATCAGGTCACGTACCCGTGGGGGCACTATCCTCTCGGTTATCTCATGTATCTCCGTAACGGCTATATGGCAGTGCAATTGATGGCGGCAGAGCGGCAACGCTTTGCATCAGGTGATTCGTTGAAGGGAACCTTTGAGGAATACGCCGATGCGGGGAAAACATACGCAGGATATTGTGGAACGTATGAAGTTCGCGAGAACACGGTCATTCATCATGTCGACGTGAGCTCCTTTCCCAACTGGGTTGGCGAGCAATTTGTTCGTTATGCCAAACTTGACGGCGATACCTTGATCCTGAGCACGCCACCGATGCTGTTTGAGGGCCAACCGCAAACGGCTCATTTAGTCTGGCAAAAAGTGAGTTAAGATCATCATTAGCGCGTCCTCGGCGTCCTTTGTTTGAAGTCTTCGATCCCAGATACAGTTATTGCTCGCCCAACATGGCTATTTTAGCTAGCTAGATCCACTCAAATTGATGTAGAACCATCGTGTCTACTGCCGTTATCTGGCTTCTGACTTCTGGCAGCACCACAAATGCTGAGCCTTCTTGGAGGTTGACAGTCTGCTTCTGAATTGTCAAGTGACCGACGCCTTGAGTTACGAAGAACAAGCGATCGCTCCCTCGATCTTCTGGCTGGAAGACACCATCAACCATGACCAGCGAATGCGTTAATCGCATCTCATTGGGGGACAACCGTACTATGGCACTCTCCTTAATATCTCCAGTTAACAGTTGATTCACGGGTTTCGCTAACTCGATCCCTCCTATCCTATCAACATTCGCGGCGATGCGGTTATCAGGCGGAAAGTCAGTGTGAGGGTAGGTCGTGATGTCGTGGATAAAGTCCCAAGGACCTGTTCTTTCACTGCCACAGATGAAGAGAAAGGTTCTCTCCACATCTTCATGATTTTTGAAGGCGTGGATCTGCCCTTTCGGGATGTAGATAATGTCTGGGTGTGTAGCTCGAGCGGCTTTTGCGCCTAACTGATGCACTCCCTGGATGGGCTCAGGGAGGAAATGATGCTCCTCGAGGTATCGATGGGAGTGATGCGGAACGTTACCCTTCGCCCGCACCTTCACGGTATACATACCGATGTACTCCCCTGCCATTAACCTCGAGATATCTAGGTTCACTGCAGGATAGAAGGTGCCGCTCAGGGGAGACAGCTCTTTCCAGTTGAAAACACAAATATAATTTCCCGATGTGATACGTTCAACCGCGTTGAGGAAGTTGTCCCCCAACAAAGCAAGCACTTGACTACGGTCTCGATTAGCTTCTAAGCCATCAGTGACCAGCGTGATAGCTTCATGATACTGTCGCAGGAGGGGAAAGATACGGTGATCTCGGTAACACGGATGATACCTCGCGTCTGACAGGAGATGTAAGCCTCGAATCACGTTTTGCAACGCCGTTCTCTGCTCACCCGACGATTTCACTAGCTCCTCTTCGACCAGGCGGAGAGTCAGCGCATACACATCTAAAGCTCGAAGCGCATTATGGTAGAATCTAGTAGCAACTCGCTGGTCTGCAACTCTATCCTTCATCCTATACGCAGCAAAATCATAGGTAGCACGAATCGCATCCGCGTATTCCTGACTCGGATTCATATCGAGTACATCTTCGGTTCGATATATAATGAAAGATAGGACGTGGTACTAATGAATGTAGCTTTCAAGCTACTCTATCTCACACCGAAGCTAGCTAGTTTGATGCTGAAACACATTCTTCAATTCGCACCTAACCTCTATTCTTTTTTCTGTTTGAAGTCTTCAATCCCAGAGCCAAAAAAAGGAAAATGATAAGTTGGCTATCTCTTGGTTCGTTTAGGTCGTTGGTTGCTACTCACGCTATATCCTGCAATTTTCCATTGGCCGTTGACTTTTCGCCAAGTTAATAGGTATTTTCCTTCATCAAAGACCGAGCCTTCAGGTCGCTTATATTCAACTTTGAACAATCCATACTCCCATGCCACATCTCCTGCAGTTGATACCTCGATGTATTGGGCTTTGCCTTTCAACGACTCAAACCTAGGGAAAAAGCTTTGATAGTATTTACGAAGTGCTGGTATTCCTTGTAACTGAGGTATCGTGGGGATTTGTAAAATGATATCCTCAGTACAGAATGAAAGAAGCTTCTCGACTTCTTTCTGATCTTCAGCGGTAAACGCCGCTGCTCCAACTCGTTCAATTTCTTTCTTTTCTGTTTGAATATCTACCATATACAATACACGTCCCATATTCGATAGAGCTTAACCATCTCGCTGTATCCGGTATTATATTAATTCTATAGATGTAAATAAATTCATACTTTTACTAGCAAGAAATAGTAGATAAGTTGTTATGATTCAGATGGTTATCGATGGAGGATTACGGTGTTTTTGCCTTCATCAATCACGATTTCGGTCCTTGTCGTAAGTTGGATCGTGTTGGCTTCTGTATGTTGATCTAACCATACGTGAGCTGTGACGATCTTATTTGCTTGACTCGGAAACATGCGTCCGTCCTGATGGGCGCTAGTATATGCATCCGATGGTCGAATATGGATATCCCGCATTTCATTGTTTTTTACAACGTTGCTCCGGGCTCGGAGATCGAGAGTCTTTGATTGTCGGCGTCCCGATATGCGGATTCCATAATACATGTCTCCGCGAATCGTGTTGTTGGTGACCTCGAAATCATCGCATTTTC
>JAOZHK010000189.1 GCA_026014905.1 Candidatus Bathyarchaeota archaeon | reverse complement strand
AACGCCTGAGATCTATACATTAGAACATGTACAAGTCAGCTGTGGCAACCACAACCTTCCTACAGCCACCGTGCGCTTACGCTTCCCCGATGGACAAATCGTTGCCGATGCTGACTTAGGCACCGGACCCGTCGACGCCATCTATCGAACGATCAATCGCATCATCCATGTACCAAACGATCTCATCGAGTTCTCAGTCAAAGCCGTGACAGAAGGTATTGATGCTGTGGGCGAAGTAACAATCCGCATTCAATCTGATGGCCAAATTTATACGGGCCGTGGTGCAAACACCGATATAATAGTCGCTGCAGCGAAAGCTTACATGAATGCTTTAAACAAACTTGTCGATGCAAAGAATAAACGCGAGGAGGCAATACGGCTATAACGTAAACCGGGCATGTCCGTAACCAAACACTTGCGTGTCAGTACATTCGTGACAATCACGAGGAGATTCAGTTGAATCTGATTTCTCGTCAGCTTTCAGGTATACATACTAACAAAACGTCGGAATACTGCAACAAGCTCGTCAGCCGCTTGTACAGAGACATTTGAAGGGAGTAATCCATCAAACCCATGAACTGTTCCCGCATATTGATGCAGTTCAACGGGAACTCCTGATTGCAGAAGACGCATCGCATACTGCAAGGCTTCATCACGAAGTGGGTCATATTCTGCAATGGCGATATATGCGGGAGGTAGGCTAGAGAGCGACTTGGCTCGTGCTGGGGCAGCATAGGGTGAAACAGCATTTCGCTGGGCTCCGAGATAGTGATGCCACATGTCTGTGCAATTTCGTGAGTTCCATATCGGAAATTGAGCCCCTTTACGCATTGATGGGGTTTGCAGTCGGTCGTCGAGGACAGGATAAATCAGCAGCTGAAACCCTATAACAGGACCTTCTCGATCGCGCGCCATCAGTGCAACCCCCGCAGCAAGACAGCCTCCTGCGCTCACTCCGCCCACAGCAAGTTGTTTCGGGTTAACTCCAATTGCTACAGCATGGTCTGCCGTCCATTGTAACGCGGTATAACAATCTTCGATCCCTGCAGGGAACGGGTGTTCAGGTGCTAATCGATAATCCACAGATACAACGATAGCGTCACTACTTGCTAAACGCAAACAACGCGGATGAGTGCTTTCAAGGTCGCCCATGACGAAACCTCCACCATGAAAGAACACGAGACCCGGTAAGAGTCCATCTCGTTCTTTCGGCACATAGATGCGGATTAGAATATTGGATTTGTTGTCAGGTCTGTGAATTGTTTTCTCAACTTCGATGATTCGATCATCAGTAGGTCGTGGAATATTGGCGGCTTCCCGCATCCGTGCCCGGATCGCCCGTGCGGCATTTACATCGCGGAGATCGAGAGCCGGAAACGAGGCGATGCCTTTAGCAATTTCGGGATCTAATTTCATCACCCGATACATAACATTTTTTTCCCCCTTCTTATACCAGTGAGTGAGCGTAACAATTTAGTAACGGTATCTTTCGAATTACTGTATATAATATATTTATAGTAAGATGCACGAACTAATTGGGTGCCCTACATCTGTTCCATCGTAGAGATTGTGCATATCGATTTAAAATCCAGATTGTCCCTTCAGAACCGTTTTGAACTCCAACCCAGAAGAATCCAACAAATATGCAAGGAAGCCATTACTTATGACTTATCGACCGATATTTCTCAGTTTATTCATGGCGCTTCTAGCACTCAGCGTCATTGTCTCTCCCGTGCAAGCAACGACGTTAGAACACGACGACTTTGAACTCGGGCAATTTGCTAAAACCGTAGATTTCTTCGATTATGCACGCGCATGGGCGACAGTGAGAGGCATGGAAAATCCCCCCAACCACTGGCACGCTAATACTTACATGACCTACGTCAATCACGACGGATTCCAGATGATCTATGCAGGATTGCAAAACATCAGCTTACATCAGAATGTGGATCTTACCATCCCGATGCAGACGGTTCTCATGCATTTCAAGACATCAGACTCGAATCAAGATGCGATCGTAGCCTCCACATTCTTAATGGTGATGGGCTTTAACGACACCGAGGCTTCTCTTGACCCTGGAACTCCTGATAAGAATGATAATCTGTGGGCTTCTTTCAGTCTCGGAATTAATCTGACCGAACTCTTTCCTGATGTCACATTTCCTGCATTTAACAGCGGCGCGGAGATAATCGACTTGGAGCAAACAAGGGACAACAGTGTCAAAGAGTGGACGTGGGGGATGCGATACAAAAACCTTACCGCTCTTTGGGTTACCCTTGACCTCGTCAATAATGATAACACAAATCCAAATCGACCATTTGGACTTGCAACTTATGATGAACTCACTTTCAAGTATACTCTCACACTAGCTAACGGTATCGCAACTCTCCATAAAGACTACGAGATAGGACGAATGCATGATCTATTCGTATTTGGTGGCTGGTTCTTAGTCTGGCCCATCTATAATCATTACAATGCAACGGGTTGTTATCGCTACAACGCTCTTGTCTCCGACCAAACCATCTATGAGTTCCTCGAGGAAGCCGAAGTCAGCATGAGTATCGTTGAATATCAAAAAACCATCCTAATGGATAAGGAGACTACGTGCACAGTGGATGGCGATGATGTCACCGAGACTGAAATCGATGTCACCGATTCCCCAATTGAAACTTATTCAACAGATGGTGAATTAATCAGTAGACAAAGTTTTTCCGAAAAGTCAGAGTATCAGCTCTACAATCATATAACAGAACAATCCACACCTCATGAAGTACAAGTCCAAACTCACAACATTACCGGATATGCTCGGAACCGGAATTTGTTTCAATTTCAAACGAGTTTTGAAAAATATATTCCATTGATCCTTGTTGGCATGTACCCAGGGATGTTTGCCAGAGCACGCGACACAATTGCTAATATCGAGGTAGCTGATGCCTTATACGTCATCTCATATCCCATTTACGGTGGATACAAGATCGTTCATGATCCTGTCTTGACCGCTTACTATTCGCCAACTCAAAGCCTTGGACCTGATCTCAGCCAATTAGGTGGAGCCCTCCTACTTGCTGTAATCGCTATCCCAATCATTGTAATTATCGCCCTCAAACGGAAACGCCAAACATCATCACCAGCGTTCACTATGCAGTGATCGCTTTCTCTCTTTTTTTAGAAAATATGACTACATATTCGATAGGCTTTTAAATCAACCTTGCATGGTATTGGGTAACCTAGCTACTCCTGACATATTCCTGCAGTTAACTATAACCTTTTAAGGCTACACCTTTGTAACTGGATCGTCCTTGAGGAGATCCCATGACAATAATTGGTGTAAGTGGCAGTCCCATCGAGAATGGCAATACTGATCGAATCATTCAAGCTATGCTTGAACAAAGTGGTCGCGACCATTTGTTTGTGAATCTGAGTACCCTCCGTTATGATCCGTGTCGAGCCTGTGCCCATCTCTGCGCACCAACAAACATGTGTCCAGTCGAAGATGATCTTCAACCCTACTTAGAAAAGATCCTGAAAGCGGATGCCTTGGTTCTCGGGACCTCCGTGAACGGGGGGAATATTACCGCATGGATGTATAGTTTCCTTTCGCGGCTATGGTGTTTTCGTCATGTTGAGAGACTTCTCCAAAACAAACCAGTGCTCTTAGTTGCATCAGGTTTATTCCGCCGTAGCAAGTACCGAGTGTTATCGAAATTCATTGACAGCGTTCGATCGGATAACATTCTGGGGTACATTTATTATACTACCGAAATTCCGCCTTGTTATAAATGTGGTATGGGCAACGTGTGTAAAATTGGGGGCTTATGGGAGTTATTAGGTCGAGACGAGCAACGATTACGTGAATGGAGGTTGCAGCAAGATATGTTTACGCGATGGGAAAACGACCCTGATCTCGTTAAGGAAATCGCGGACGCTGCGCAAAAACTCGCTGAACTATAAAATGGTTTAAAATCTTAGCTTTTCAGTCTGCTTAGCAATTTTTTACCGCGGCTGACTATTGCTGGGCTACCGGTTTCCATCAGGCATTCAATAAGTTGGATAATCTGTGGTCGCATATTTGCGTCTCTTTCCGCGAAGGTCGCGAGTGTTTGCATGGAAAATGTTTTCACAATTGAACTCGTATTTTGAGATAGATAGGTCATCAAGATTTTTGTTATGGTATCACGTTCGCCCTGATCGATGGTTAAGTAGCGCGCGCGCTACTTTCTAGCTAGCTTCGTTTCCATCGTTATAATCTGCTAGCTAGATTGTGTGCGTGTATCAGGTTCGAGATAAGGCGTGACTAATTGTTGGGTTTCGTGTGATGTTAGTACTGGTACAATTTCAAACTCAATTAGATCATTCCATTGGATTACCCATTCTTGTAAGGCACGTAAGTCTTGACATTCCATCAGTTGAAAACAACGTTGTAAAGATGCTTCCACCCAACTGTCGATGAATTGTATTCCTTCAGGAAGTAAACGACCATGTGTTTTAAGACGATGATATATGGCATGGACATCCTGATTCTTGAAAGTCTCAATGATCATAAATAACATCAGTATCATCACGTATGTGAACGTATCTGTATCAGGTTATTAAATTAATTACTCTGTGTGTTATTGCGTTGGGGTCTTCCATGACTTGACAACGATTACGCGCGCGCGTAACAATGTGAAGCACAGATGTTGACCTAGGCTTCATCCTCATCAAAAATAAATAAATTATCGATTGTCGTGTTCAGGGCTTTCGCTACATCGTGAGCGAGTTTTAGTGATGGATTGTACTTTCCTTTTTCCAAGTAGAGGATGGTTTCTCTGCGTACGCCGATTGTTTTAGCAAGGTCATCTTGGGTCAGATCATATCGCGCGCGCAGCTCTTTGATACGTGTCCTGAAGCTCATCAGAAGTCGCCTTTTCGGTCGAAGTACATCCGTAACCCCAGGAAGGTCAGACTGTTGACCAAGATCGAGGCTATTAAGGCATATCCTCCTTCAAGAAGATATGTACCGAGAAATTCTCGACTGAGGATATTCGCTAACATTAAAGCGATCATGAAATAAAGTCCAATGTAAAACGCATAGGTCGCTGCAGTTCCTGTGATCCGTTGCGTGCGTTCATCTTTAAGAGGAAAGCCTGATCGTCGATCTTTCAGTATTTTCCAAATGACAAAAACACCTACGAGTATAATGATAGCGAGGATGCCGCCGCTGGCTACTGGCCATGGAGATGCCATATTGCTCATCGCCCTCTGAGTTTGCGTGCACTTGCACTGATGATGCTGATTCCGACGATTCCCGCTATGGTTGCGATGCCTGTCGTTCGATCACCGAAAATGTTTCCGTTAAACATCAACCCCGCTCCGATCAAGCACACTACGATATCTATCGCCTTTATTATGTATTGTATTTTCATTGTGATTCGCCCCTGTTCCTCGATCGTATCAAATGGAGGATGGATGCTATCACTCCAGCGCCGATTAATGAATAGCCGATTAATCGATCTGAGCTGAAAACGATCCCAAGGGTTACGAGTGTCATGCCCATGGAGGCAAGGGCTTCATTCTCCATCATTTTTCACCTAAGTTATTTAATTCCAATAAAATATTATATATTTCTAATATTATGTTGGATATTATACACATTTGATATTTAAACCTTGTGTTCCCATCTCAGATGATTCAATGCGACAAAAAGAAACAGACAGCAGTTAGTTCTCAAAAAGGAGTAGGGCAAATAAAATCACTAGCTGAGTGGCTACCGTGTGCCTAGTTCACCATGTTCACAGCTATGTTCTGGATTCACATCTTTTTCTGATAAAGTGCATACCCCCTTCTTTTCAGTCTCGGGCTTGAAAGAAAATAAGCTACAAGTTTTACACGTGATCTGGGGCATATGACAAGATGATAAAGTAATAGATAATGGTAAAAAGATTCCGGTATCACGATCACGCGCGCGTAATAGAGTAGACTGTTCGGTGCTCAATTAGTTCAGCATTTAGAAAGACGGTAATACGTCCTCAGTGAATTTTTTCATCAAGGAGAGATATTCATATGGATGAAAATACAAGAGAGCATATTCGCATCCTGCTTCGATGTATCCTTCAACTGTGTCTGTCCAGTTGAAAACCGGAGGATGGCGCTTGAAGTGACCGAGTGCAGTCGTGGTAATCTGTCCAATTACACCGGCATATGTGAGTTTATCCTGTCTTCCCACTTTGGCAGCTTCATGACGTAATATCTGGACTTTTTCTTTGTATTGTTCAGGAGTAAGGGTACACCAGGGTAACCATCCATCTCCATACCGAGCAGTGAGCTTCAACATATATTCGCCAACCGTTCCAAACCAAAGTGGAGGATGAGGTTTCTGAATCGGTTTAGGTTGTAAGACGGCACCTTTTGCTTGATAGTACTCTCCCTGAAAATCGACTTTTTCATCATTCCACAATTGTAGCATAAGCTTCAATCCTTCCAAAGTTTTTTTGACTCTGATTCGATTCGAATCCCATTGACTATACGCTTCAAACTCTGTCTGACACCATCCTGCACCTATCCCTAAAATGATCCTGCCGTTTGAGAGAATATCCATGGTGGAGATCATTTTCGCTAGTATACCGGGGGGTCGGAAGGGAATAGGAGTAACCACAGTCCCGAGCCTCAGGGTGGATGTTTCAGCTGCTAAATACGATAAGAAGGGGAGCACTGCATAAGTTTCTACGTAATTAGGTGTCATATAGTGGTCGGTAAGAAAAATCGAATCATATCCCCAAGCTTCTGCTTTACGCGCAATCTCAACGATCGTAGTATGATCTAGGAACGCGGGAGCTGGAGCTGCCGTGATACATATACCAAATTTCATAACGTTCACTGCACAATAGTTGCGTGAATCAAATATTTAATCACTAGCCTCTTACTAAGGCAAACTCATTGGACTGGCTAGGATCAAATCACTTCATTGAACGTGGGAACAGGCATGTAAGACCTATCCATGGGAGCCGGATCAAGGTGCAACTAACACTCGCAGCATCTCGTTTTTTGACGGATCTAACAGTGTCTGAAATGTTTCTTGAATCTTATTGAGGGGAATGATGGTAGAAATGGTGGTGTCGATGTCAATCTGATCTTTGACCATCAGTTCCAGTGCAATCTCCCAGTCAATGGGCGTAGAATCACCGTTCGTTGTAAATTTGATCTCAGGCTGCATCATGTACCAATCTAACGGATTAATTATAATCGGTTCCTGATAGACGGCTAGGCAGGTGACTCGTCCATTTCGCGCGACTAATTGACACGCTTGGTTAAGTGTGTTCTTGGCAGCAGCACACTCATAGACGATATCCAGACCTTTCCCTCCCGTTAGGGCAATGATTTTCGCGACTACATCTTCATTGAAGGGATTCAAAACGCGATCAGCACCTAATTCCGCTGCTTTACGGGCCCGTGCTTGCGCAGGTTCTGAAACATAAATTGCCCTGGCTCCAGCTTGCTGAACTCGTTGAATCATTAGAAGCGCAATAGGTCCGGCTCCAAGGAATGCAACCGTATCGGATACTTTAATCTGTCCCAAACGAACCGCGTGAATTGCAGCAACCAATGGTTCAAGGGTAGCAGCCTGCGTATCTGACAAAGCATCAGGGATCTGTATGAGCCGAGATGATGGTACAACAATATATTCTGCGAAGGCGCCCATTCTGCGAGTTGGAGACGAGTATATGGCTCGGGGATTAAGTCGTAAGGGAGGTGAAGGACTTCCACGGTGTTTATATGGCATCACACGCTCACCACGAGCCATATTCTGTACCCCCTCTCCCAGTTCAGTGATCACTCCACACCATTCATGCCCTAATATCCGCCCAGGAGCCACGATCCCAAACAAGTAATTATGGAGATCCGTGCCACAGATCCCGCAATACTTAACCTTCACGAGAACCTCGCCCGGTCCGGGATTAAGTGTGGGGATCTCTTCAATAGTCATACAATTTGGTTCCTGAAATACGGCTGCTTTCATCGAATCGTCCTTTCTCCCTTCGACGTGTTAGTGTGTATTTTCCTTCAGACTTGTACTAATAAGTTACGCGAGCGGGTCTGCTCGTGCAATATCTCGTCCAAGTGAACAATAGCTATCAATGTTTATTTGAATAGCTATCCAGTAACAATAATAGGTGTGTATCTATACTCACATTGGGATCAACATTGACAGATATTGCAGTTAAGAACACTTCTTGCATCGGTGCGGGTGTTATTGGCCATAGCTGGGCGACCCTATTTGCCCTTAATGATCTGAATGTTGTTCTTCAGGATATTTCGCATGAAATTTTGGATCGCGCGATGGAACAGATTAAGCTTAATCTTGATATTCTCATCGAAAAATCTGTTATTACTCTCGGACAAGCCTCTGGAGCTTTGAGAAAAATCCGGACGACAGTTGATTTAGGTGAAGCTGTCGACAAGGTGGAGTATATTCAGGAGTCAGTGTTTGAGAACTACGCTGTGAAACGGCAGATCTATCAAGCAACCGATGCTACGACGGCACGGGACGTGATCATCGCGAGTAGTTCATCAATGCTCTTGATGACCGAGATCCAGAAAGGACTGCAGTATCCTGAACGGTGTATCATTGCGCACCCATATAACCCTCCGCATTTAATGCCATTAGTAGAAGTGGTACCCGGACGAGATACAATAGAGAGTACGGTGCATCGTACAGTCAATCTTATGCAGTATCTCAGGAGAGCGCCGCTTGTGATCAAAAAGGAAGCTTACGGATACATAGGCAATCGCCTGCAACGAGGCGTGGCTCAAGAAGCTAATGATTTAGTAAATAGCGGCGTCGCCGGCATCAACGATATTGATCGCGCAATGGCTCTCGGTCCAGGACTTCGATGGGCTATATATGGACCATACATGGTTCGATATTTCAACACACCATCTCACATATACCGGCCCACCTATGAAATGGTTGAAAAAGGATATGATACCTATCCTCTATTGCAAGGGCGATCCTTTACGGAGATGGTTCAATGGCGCGATGGGAAGTTGATCGACCTTTTACGTATTCTCGGTCATATGCCGCCTGCTGACTAAGCGCAACACGCGCGTGTTAATAGAGGATACGTTGATCACCAAGATCTTTTCCGCCAACTGACTTGACCATATAGGCATCGGTATACTCTAGAATTTCAAGGGCATGGAACGCATTGACGATATTAAACATTGTAGGTAGGTCTTCCCATGTTGCTTTGTGAAATTGAACACCTCCTTCACCTGCCCACATCTCTTCAATAACGCTGTTAGATCCAGCAGAAGGCGTAAAAGTGGGATATACGGCATCAGGCATTCCCCACTCTCCAGTTCGAGGTTGGTATTTATAATGCAGTGTGCCTGTACTGCGTTGGTTCTGACGGCGGTTTGTTATTTCAGATGGAGTGAGGCGCTTCAGGTTCGAGAGCATCAAGTCTAAGAACTTGAATCCCATCCAGCTGGCGATACAATGCGTGACCCCTTGAAGGTGTCGAGGTTCGGGTAATTCGCAGTATATTTTGGAGAACCCTAATTCTTCGCGACCGGTGATGATAGGATCCGCAAGGTTCTCCCAGAGCACGAGGAGAAAGCTCCCATGCACAACATCACGCTTCCCAGTGAATATTGCAGGGAAGTTGACGCCAAGGGTGTTGTATCCGCGTCCTGCTAACCATTCAATCTTGGTGATGTAGCTGGCTCGCACGGTAACGATGGGCTCACCATCGATCTCGAATCCGACCGGCAGGAAAGCTTCGAGGGATTTTAAATGTGTTTTAAAGCTCACTGCCAACGAGGTCGCATTGGGGGTCGTGGTATTGGCGAATTTTCGGCCATTAGGGCCTTGTCGAGGTCCACAGATTGGACCAAAGTGTGTGGGCATCCGATACATCCTGTTTTTTTTGAAAGCATAAGGCATTTGCTATCACCCGACTCCTATAAAACAAAATTATTACTAAGAATCATCTACGCGCAATTAAATCTTTACGAACCGGATTAGTGTTGGGGATTATATCTTGTCGTGGTCTAAATAGACGCATGCGCGGACTGTGTAGGTCGTTGATTACTTCATAGTCATATATCATGGGTAGGAGACAAGGACAATAGAGTTTATAGCATGATGTAGAATAGATAATGAGAAGACGGTATGAGGTTGATAGAAATGGTTCAAATGACTGGTGCGAAAGCAATCGCTCAAACGTTGAAGATTCATGATGTTGAGTACATCTTCTACATCTTTGGTTATGGTGTTCCAGTCCAGGAATTAACTGCTGAAGGCATTACCCTGATTCTGACGAGAAATGAGAAATGCGCAGCATATATGGCAGATGGCTATGCGAGAATAGGTCTCAAACCTGGAGTGGCATGGGGTTATCGCGGTCCGGGATCCGTAAATCTTGCTGCAGGATTAGCAGATGCCTATTGGTCTAGTAGTCCTGTAATTGCACTAACAAGTGCTACACAGAAGGAACATATCCACAGAGATAGCTATCAAGGAATTCCAGATATTCGTCACTTTGATGAAGTGACAAAATGGAATGTTGACGTCCCGACTCCAGATATTGTCGGAGAATGTCTCCGCAATGCTTTCCAAGTTGCGACAAGTGGTTGCCCGGGACCGGTTCATGTCAACTTCCATGCCAAAGCAATATATCAGGAATCCGAGATGGCAAAACCTTTCGGGGATGAAACATACACCAAAATCCCTGCAAAGCGGATTCGACCAGATCCCAAGGACACTCACGCGGTCGCGAAAGCTCTAGTTCAGGCAAAGTATCCAGTCATTGTCGCGGGTCAAGGGACCCTTATCTCGGAAGCATGGACTGAAGTGATTCAACTAGCTGAAATGTTGCATATCCCGGTTGCTACCAGTAATACTGGTAAAGGAATCATCCCTGACACTCATCCTCTAGCGATCGGCGTCGCTGGGTTATATTCAAAGGCGACTGCAAACAAGATCATAATGGAATCTGACCTCGTCTTCTATATCGGCTGTAAAACAGGAAACATGGCCACAGGGAACTGGACAGTGCCAATACCTGACACAAAAGTAGTACAAATGGATATCGACCCAGAGTTTATTGGTAGAAATTATCAAACTGCAGCGACAATGGTATGTGACGCCAAGCTAGGGCTCCAAGATCTCATCAAGACCGTCAAACAACTCAAGGTGAAATCCACAACAGATCAGCAGAACCGCTTGACTCACGTCGCGAACATCATGAAACAGTGGAACGATACTGCAGCAGCAGCGATGAGTTCGGATGCAACACCCATAACGGGCCACCGATTAATCAAAGAAATCCGAAACACTCTCGCCCCTCAAGATATCATAGTCACTGACACAGGTTCCGAAACCATCTGGTCAAGTCTCTTCTACGAAGTACTTACATCCAGCCGCAACTATATCTGTGCAGCTGGATCGCTGGGATGGAGTTTCCCTGCCGCAATAGGTGCTAAGCTGGCCGCAGGTGACCGGAACGTCCTTAACCTGATCGGTGATGGGGGCATCGGCTACCATATTGGAGAGTTCGAAACGGCAGTACGCTATAACATACCAGTCGTTGTGGTGGTTCTAAATAATATGTCCTGGGCATATCCTTCAGCGTCACTCACAGAACCTGTCGATTTTTCCAAAGTTGCACAAGCTTATGGAGGATTTGGAGCACGGGTTGAACATCCAGGCGCTATTGCTGATACGCTTAAAGACGCATTTAACTCTGGAAAACCAGCAATTATCGACGTGATCGTCGATCGTGGCACTAATGGAAGTGG
>JAOZHK010000166.1 GCA_026014905.1 Candidatus Bathyarchaeota archaeon | reverse complement strand
TTTTGTATAGATTTCTCTGCCGAATACGCTGATCGCAAACTTCTCCGCATTCTCTGTATTTGGAGGTCCAGTCATAACATTGATCATCTTGATCAAGTCCTGATCATCGCTAGACCCGTACAACTCCTCAAGCGTGTTCAAATTGAGCGGAAATGAATACAAAAATCCGTCATGAAAACTCTTGACTTGGTGGCGATAACTGTTAAACTCGGTGAATGAATTAACATAGTCCCAAACTTTTTTCGAATTGGTGTTAAAAATATGGGGGCCATACATATGTGTTTCTATGCCAGAAATCTGCTTGCTATATACGTTGCCTCCTATATGATTCCTCTTGTCTATTATAAGGCACTTGAGGCCTGCATTCGCTGCTTCTCGTGCAAATGTTGACCCAAACAACCCGCAGCCAACTATTAGAAAATCATATTTCATTTAATTGATGCTGTGAATTTGTTAACTTCTCTCAATTTTTTAGTCACTCCAAGTTTAATTAACGCATCAACAACCGACTCACACGACTGATTAATACCCATACTGTGGTTATCTATTACAGCATCAAAATGCTTATAGTTGTCCGCATCAATTTCACTTTGATGATTGCACTTATGTAATGACCTTGATAAGCGTATCACTTTGCCGCCTCGATTCTGAACGGCATTGATCTCATTCATAAACCTACAATCCCCGATAACGGCAATAGCTGGCCTATCCGCTTCTATTCTGTTGAAGCAATTCTCAATCCAGATTGGCTCGTACATTTTACGCATTACGTCGGTGCCAAGATACTGCATGAATTCACGAGCGGTCATTGGGCCTTGTCTGGGTTCCTCTGTAGCAAAATAACTAGAGTATGATTGCCAATCAACACATCCTATTTGAAACTCTTGTGTCATGACCCCAGGCATGTTTTCCCACAGCAAATGCTCCTGAATTTGATTTTTCTGCTCGTCAGTACCATATACACATTCCGGTGGAATGTTGAACAACATCACGCACATCTCTTTTAAAGCATCCGCAAAGTTGTAAGCACGAATGAGCGGCCAGATGTTTTTTGCCGCATAACGATAGAAATCATCATTCCTTTGTTGCAAATCCAGTACGCCCATTTCCTCAAAGTCATTGCCTTTGTCGTCCTGAAACGTACAATTAACAACTAGGTTTCCTTCTGGGGATAGAAAAAACTTTTGTATCACGTCATGACGCTGCATTTCATGGCCATGCAAATAGTTAGAGATACTGGTTTTTCCAGACTGTTTCTTTCCTGATAAGGCGATTATCATAGTCATATATTAACTCCAATACTGGTTTTTTAACTGTTCCCACATCTCATCAATGATTTTGTGGCGAATTTGCCAATAAATGAGGTCGGAATTTTTGGCACGAACATGATTACCGACTTTTAATCTAACCTCCCAAGGTATTTGTCTGACTATACAGTTATCAACATCAATTGTCTTGTACCAATCTCCTAAAGATTTCATGTTAATTGCCTTTGTATAACGCTGTGTATTTGATCGACTGTCATATCTCCAATATCATTAGTTGGAGTCTGAATGTGCCTGATATTAAACAGATATTTGAATCTTTCAGAAATGTCTTGGGCACACATCTGACCGGCCTCATCATTGTCGGTAATAATTACAACTGTTGATACACCAGTTTTTTGTATAAGGTATTCTTGCGAATCACTCATTTTCGAACCAAAAATACCGACCGCGTTCTTAATGTCAGCCTCATATAGACGTATAACGTCTCCTTGACCCTCCACTAATATTATAGCGTCCTTTGCCTCAACATGTTTTAACGCTTTTCCATAATTGTATAAATAGTTCGATTTATTAAATCCTTTTTGATTAATCCACTTTCTGTTATCTCCACACACAGTTCTGCCAACGCACCCAACCATATATTTATCGTCTTCGTCATACACAGGAAACACAACCCTGTTGTGCATCTGGCTCCCAGGTCGAACACACAACCCGACATCGAAATGATCCAATGCGGCTGCTGTAAAACCACGTTCGATGTAGTATTGACAAGGAAACCGAAGCCTGCTTCTTACCATAGCCCTTGTTATTCGGCCTTCTTGAGATTTTTTCTTTCTGGGGTGCTTGAGTAGTTTATCAATTGGGTCCAGTTTATTGATGGTAAAATTACCCACATTTACTTTGACATCGCGACAAAAGGTCTCAGCAAATTTCAGCACTTGGGGGAAATTAAATTCCTTGTTGTTTTTGTCTTCAAGCAACATCCATAAAAGAGAAAGTACGTCCTTGCCGGGCTTGTTTAGGTGACACTGTTTGGTATTGCAAAACCATCTTCCATAATGCTCCTCATTATCCTCTTCAATGTTAATGTTAAACGCGGTGTAATTATCCCCGTGATGAACAGGACAACAGCTTGTTATCCTGCCATCCGCATGGTAGTAATCAATACCAAAGTAATCAAACAAGTCATCAATCTTTGCCATCAGCTTTTTCTTAAGGATTATCACCTTCTGGATCTTGTTGATCACTTCCGAGTTCTCGATTTCTATTGTCATTCTTCTTTATCTCTCTAATCGTTCCCAACTCCCTCACCCTCGCAAATCGACCATCCATTTGCAAACAGATATAACCCTCATCTTCTATGCCGGGGCCGTGTCTTGCAACAATAGGAATTAATTTTTTGTTCCCGCTTTGGATACCATCTTGTAGTTTTTCCTCGTCTGTTTTATCTTTGAAGATCGTAAAACTTGTGCATAACCATACTAATCTATCAGACCCGCTGACTACATCTGTTGTCTCTTTTGTGATCCCGTCCCGATTTAACTGCACGAATGAAAGACAGGGGCAATCGTTTTCTACACAAAAATTATGTAGTTGAGTAATCTGAAACCCAAGGACTTGAAATTCAGCCATGTTGTTCGAGATCGAAGAAGAACTCATGAGTTTTAAGTAGTCATAAATAATTACACAGTCATTCAGTACTCCGTTCTCATCATATCCAACCTTTTTGAGCAGCCATCTCTTGGCAATAGATAGAACCTCTTCAAATGGCCGACCGGCAATGCTGATATAATCATATGGTAATTCTTTGAGTGAGGATTTAGATTCTATTAAAGTATCCTCCTTTTCGCCATCATCAAATGCATCGCCACTAGCTATCTCATTAATTTCAATGTCGGACAAATTGGCTAAGATGCGATTCCAGTGGTCTTGTTTGCTCATCTCCGTATCAAGTACCAATACTGGAATATTATGAGTGGTAGCTATATTAATCGCAATGTTGTCTGCTAAAACACTTTTTCCGGTTTTGGGTCTGGCACTGATAAGGTCGACACATTTTCTACGCAGTCCACCCCCAATGGCTTTGTCGTAAGCCGGAAATCCAGTAGGAATACCAATTGACTTCCCCTTATTGTTTTTAAGGTGATCGAAATATTCATCCAAGTCATCACCAATAGATTGGGGAGTCATATCGTCTTCTTTAATATAATTCAGGCAAACTTCCTGAATTGGAGATTCTACAACGGACAATATGTGAGCAATTGATTCGTCGCCGCTCACGTCATTAAGTTCCCTGTACATGTCCCTAAGACGGTTTTGCAACTCCCTGCCAAATTCAAGACGTTTTAATTTTTTAGCGTGCTCGGCAACATTATTGATGTCAATAGGGGTGCTCATCACACCTCTAATGTGTTTTAAAACATTTTCATCTTCTATGTATTCATCAAGGTTGATACTTTTTGCAGAGGATAAAATTTCAGTATATCCAATTGTATCATTCAAAGACAATGCGTGATGTACGCATTTATAAATCACTTTATTGTGATCCACCGTAAAACTGTTTTCACTGATGTATAATTCCACCTCCAACAAGCAGTCTTTGCCGTGCTGCATCAAGCCCGACAACACCGCACGTTCAGATGCGATGTTCGTTAAATTTGTTTTAATTCGAGACATATTATATGTGTTTCCCTATACATCCGTCGCACGTATAGTTATCTCTAGCGAACATAGGGTGTACTTCAGAAGTTTTATTGCAAATGCGGCACTGTACGGTGGCCTTACTATATTTCTTTCTAGCTCTTTTATTTTTTCTCGCCGTATTTTGGATCTGATCATTAATTCTTTCAAAACCATCATCTTTTCCGGCTTCGGCAATCTCATCGTACATTTCTTCAAATTGATTTTCTGAAGATCTACCTTGATTGATGTTTCTGGACTTCCTGTTGCTGGCTGTAGCAAATGCACTATCTTCTACGGGTGGCTTTTTCTTTGGTCTGCCCTTCTTCTTTGTAGGGCGTTTCTTTTTAGCTACTGGCTGTTCTTCAAGCCTCTCAAGTCTACGCATCATATTTGCCGCTAATTGTAGAAAGTCTTGATTCTCCTGTAGCTCATTCTGCGTTGGGGGATCAACTTGTTCATCATATATGATCTTTACTGCTTCGCTAACTTTACTCCAATCAC
>JAOZHK010000146.1 GCA_026014905.1 Candidatus Bathyarchaeota archaeon | reverse complement strand
GAATCAACACTTGTGGAAACGAGTGGCTATCCTGTTGTCTTTGGGAAGTATGACGTGGGAGCTGCTAAGACAATTATTATCTATTTGATGTATGATACTCAACCAGTGGATGATCCAGGATGGAGCGTTCCACCCTTAGAAGGACGTGTCCTCAAACTTGCTCCACTAGGGGCCTGTCTGGTAGCGCGAGGCGCGATTAACACGAAAGGTCCATTACAAGCGTTTCTCAATGCATGTGAATCCATCCAAGCTGTTGAAGACGCGTTACCCGTCAACTTGCTTTTTGTCGCTGAAGGCGAAGAAGAACTTGGAAGTCGGCATCTCCCTGAATTTATTCATCGCTATGAAGAGACGCTGAGAACAGCGGATGCAGTTTTCTTTCCGTCAGCAGATCAAGATCAGCATGGGAAAGTTGAGATGAATTTAGGCGTCAAAGGCATCGTCTATTTTGAGCTCGAACTGGACGGGAAACATTGGGGATACGGTCCTACAACGTTCGATATTCATGGGAGTAATAAAGCATGGGTTGACAGTCCCGCATGGTCGATGATTCACGCGTTGTGTAGCATGACCTCACCTGATGGTAACCACGTTCAGATCGACGGTTTTTATGAAAATGTTGTTCCTCCAAGCCCGGAAGATCTCGAATTAATCGATGCGCTTGAACAGACGTTTAACGAGGCATCAACGAAAGATTTGATGGAGGTTGAACGCTTTATCGATGATGCTCATGGTAAAGCAGCACTCCTACGTTACTTGTATTCGCCTACCCTGAATATTAATGGTATCTGGAGCGGTTATACGAATCCAGGAACTAAAACGGTGTTACCTTACAAGATTACAGCGAAAATTGATGTTCGTCTGGTCCCCAATATGTCGACGCGTGAAGTCCTTCCTCGAATCCGGAAGCATCTCGACCAGCATGGCTTTCCGCATATTGCCATAAACAAGCTGGAATCAGGATACGATTGGGCGAAGACGAGTGTCAAGGAACCCGCATCTCAGGCGGTCATCATGGCTTATCAAAGCTTTGGTTATAACTCGGAGATCTGGCCGCATTTAGCGGGAAGTGCACCTTTTTGCATGTTTAATCGAGCGCCGTTGAATCTCCCTTTTGTGATGGGTGGTTTAGGTCATGGGGGGCGTGCTCATGCCCCCAATGAATACCTAGTGGTTGAAAACACAGGACGTATCGGTGGTTTAACGACTCTCGAGAAATCGTACGTAACCATACTCGAGAACCTCGCGACCTAGCTAAAAGATAAGGAAGATACTCGCTTCATGTAGGCGAGGGATCTTCTCTTTCAACTATCCTGCCTTGCGTTCTTAGTGGCGAAATCGTTCGCAATATCCTCCATGGTACAAAACGTAACACCTGGATGCTTATTGACGTACTGGATCCACCGTTCATGCATAAGAATGCATTGAGCGCGTCCACTGACGTCAGGATGGATGGTCATTGGAAACACGCCCTCGTCATATTCGCGATAGAGAAAATCAAATTGATCTTTCCATAAATTGAAGATAACGTCTGGGTGTATCCAGCCAAAACTGTTCGGAGCTTTCTTAATGAACATCATCGGTGGCAAATCATCCAGATACCAGTTTGCCGGAATTTCAATGAGATCCGTTGTCTGACCATACTCGAAAGGCTTCATCCATTCGTCGGGATCTTTGCTGTAATCGATGGGATGCCATCTATCATTGACGCGAACGTAATAGCAGTGAAAGTCATTGTGCATTAAACTGTGATCATATTTGATCCCGTGTTTAATGAGCAGTTGCGCAGTAACTTGACTGAGTTCCCACCACGGTGCAACGTATCCCATGGGTTTTGTACCAGCTAGCTTGGTAAGGAGGTTAATTGTTTTGACTAAAATCTTTTCTTCCTGATAGGGTGTTAACGCGAGTGGATTTTCGTGGGAGTAGCCATGCAGACCAACGTTATGACCTTGCGCCACGACTTGCTGCATTTGATGAGGAAAGGTTTCGAGAGAATGCCCAGGGATAAACCACGTGGCTTGAATGTCGAATTTGGCGAATAATTTAAGTAAACGTGGAACACCAATTTCACCTGCAAATATGCCTCGCGAAATGTCACAGGGCGAATCTTCTCCACTATATGATCCAAGCCATCCAGCAACTGCGTCGACATGCACGCCATAAGCGACTTTAATATCTTTTAAGACCATTTAACTGCCCTCGATAAAACTAGCCAGCTCTGTTACTTCTCTTGTTTTGGTGCAAAATTCCGAATTAATAATGTCAATCACGACCATTCGTGCGACAATAAGAGTAGATGCAGTCTGTATCCTTGTCATAAAATATCGCTTCATGAATAAATAATCTGGTAACTGGGATTTAAGACTTCAATACACGTGAATCGGAAGCATGTCGGATTGGCGATGAATGTTTCAATTTGATGAGAGCACTTGCTACATAACTGGAAATTGGCCTTATGACAGACACATCGATGCGCGCGCAGATCTTAGGCAGCGGGATCACGCGTACTGCTTTGCGGTTATCATGGCCTATGATGTTATCCAACGGGTTTCAAACCGCTTATAATTTAACCGACGCCCTATGGTTGGGTCGCCTCGGGCCTGAAGCTATCGCCGCCCCTTCAATCTCATGGCCAATCATCTTCCTATTCATTTCGATGAGTGCTGGGTTGGGGATGGCTGGCACTACATTGGTGGCGCAGTATACGGGAGCTGGGGACCGATCGCAGACGAATCGGGTCGCCGGTCAGCTGGTGCTTATCTTATTGGTGACGTCAACCATCGTGGCTGGGGCAGGCTACGTGTTTGTGGACAGTGTACTGCAATTGATGAATATCCCCGAAAATGTGTTCGCTGTAACAGCTAATTATCTACGGATCTCATTCCTAGGATTGCCTTTCATGTTTTTGCATTTTGGCTTTCAATCGCTATTACGAGGGTATGGAGATACTCGGACACCTATGATCTTGTCAGTGGTTTCTGCAATTAGTGATATGGCGTTAGATCCCTTTTTCATATTTGGCTGGTTAGGGTTACCCGCGATGGGAGCGGAGGGCGCCGCAATAACTACGGTGCTAACACGGGGTGCTGCAGGGTTATTTGGACTATACCTTCTTTTTTCAGGACGTCTAGGCATCAAGATTACGACACGGCATCTCCATCCAGATCTTCCGTTAATGAAACATATTTTAACTGTTGGTGTGCCATCCGCTCTGGGACTGAGTAGTACTGCATTAGGCTTTACGGTGCTCACATCATTGGTCGCGATCGAGGATGGGGTATTAGGCGGGAGCGGATTGTTGCTAAGCGCGTATGGTATAGGGAACCGCATATCCAGTATCGTGAACATCATCATTTTTAGTGGGGCGAGTGCGGTTACAACGATGGTTGGTCAGAATCTGGGCGCTAATCAATTGAATCGCGCGTGGATGATTGTAAAACAATTATTTCTCACGTTCACAGCGATAGCTATCGTCGAGAGTTTGATCGTCTATCTTCTGCGTGTCCCCATGTACCAGGCGTTTGTCGATGACACGTCAGTCATTGCCTTCGGCGCACATTACATGGCATTTTTCGTCCCATTTATTCCGGGTTTTGCCGTCTTTCGTTTAATCAATAGTGTATTTGATGCTGCTGGGAAAACGAGGATCTCCATGCTGTTATCAATTATACGGTTATGGGGGATGCGTGTTGTCTTTGCGTATGTATTGTATAGTATTGCAGGGATGGGCGCAACAGGTATCTGGCTGGGTTTATCTATCGGGAATGGTACAGCGGCCCTCTTGGCTGTGATTTTATTGTTTCGGGTGAATTGGCGTCAGAGAGTGATTTAACCATTATACATATCAAGCTGCACTACTAGACGTGTTGCGCTCGCGCGTTCAGCTAGTTACCTAGTACTCGCTAAATCCTGCTCATTTGGCGATATAAAGCATGAGGAGACTTCGGGGGTTTTGTCCAAGCAGTCCAGTGAATATTGCATCATCCAATTTGGTCACGGCACTGTATGAATTGTGATTTCTCAAGTCCTCGAAGAGGCGAATGCCCCGATCCTGTGCTCGCGTCATCGTGTATCCATCCACGATTGCTCCAGCGACATTTGTTGGTCCATCTGCACCATCCGCATCGAGTGCTGCGACAACGATGGATTTGCTGCCGTTGATACCCGGTGCAGTAGCGAGGGCAAACTCTTGGTTTCGTCCACCTATACCTGGGGTTTTACCCGTAGAAACCGTGAGTTCTCCACCTATAATCAAAATACAGGGTGGTTGGAACGGTTGACCATTTCGCTCGATTTCACACGCAATATTCGCAAATGTCTCAGCAATGGGTTGGACTTCGACATCATTGAGGCTTGAACTCATGATATGTGCTTGGATGCCTTGTTTCTGTGCACAACGCTGGGCTGCGTGCAGCATGTATTCAGGACCCATAACTCGAAATCGGTATAACTGGGGATAATAGAACTCGGTATGGATAGGCAAAGGGCGATAGGCGTCGTATTGCGGGTCTCGATGTACTCGCTGGAGGTGTGCTCGCACAGCTTCAGGAACTTTTTCCCATAACTCATATCGCGTGAGAATATCAATGGCATCTTCACTGGGAAAGGCGCGATGATGGATGCGTCCTGTGGGAGGTGTCTCACTTGATCCAATATAGATAACGGGGGCGTTGGTGGTTTTTCCGGTTCTTGGCATTCGGAGTTTCCCTAAGACTCGATTTTTTTCTGGCATCGACGCGCCTTTCTCAAAATAAAGTAGTTGGGTCACGACTTGAATATCATTCAAGGTGAGGCCCGGGGCAGGCCAGGCGAGGGTCGCTGTTCCTCCGCCTGAACTAAAGTAGAACACGAGGTCGCGATCGGTAATTTGATTTTCGATCTTGTGTTTTCGTTGTGCACCTTTCACACTGTCTTCATCGGGAATTGGGTGACCCGCAAAGGTAACATTCACTCGGGTACAGCGTTGAGGTTCTCCTTTCTTCGCATTGATCTGGCCACCTGTAATTAAATCACCAAGGACATCTTCTACGGCTTGTGCCATGCGTTGAACTGCTTTGCCGCCGCCAAGTAGATAGATGTTTTCAATCTGTTCAAGGTCAAAGACAAGGGGGAGCTGTAAACGTGTTGTGTTCTCATGGGCGAAGGCGTTATGACCAATGAGGAGTTGGTCATCCTCGATTCGCACCATCTTCTGAACATTGCGATAGGGATCAGCAGCGAGTAAACTAGCTTCCATGATGGTTAAGAGTGTCTTTCGGCCTTCGACATTACCATGAGAGCGCAGCTGAGTAGAATTCTTAATCAACATCGTAACTCCGAAACTTGCGAGTACATGAAGCACATAATATGCACGTGCTATTTCTGCCCAACGAGTGTAAGGTAATTCACCCATCCTGTGTGAGGAGGCTTTACGTTCATCTGCCATAGTAGCGCAATGAACTCGCCAAAATGATGGATTTCCTCTTGGAATAAATGGATCAAGTGATCTTCGACAGTACTCGTTGACGATGACTCATTACCATGCATACGTGCAACTTTTCGTCCCAGTTCTCTTGGAGTTAATTGAATGAGCAGCGTGTTAAAGCGGGATTCCACTGGGTCTAAATAGTCTCGAATTGTCTCGATGGTGTTATATTCTTCAAATGAGATGGGCGTATGTCGTATATTCAAGGGAGTGTCGCTTTGAATGAGGCGAGTAATGAACTCAACGCACTCGATAGAGTGTAAATAGATGTTTCGAAGTGAATTGAAGCTCGCACTTCGATCCTTAATAAAATCCTCCCAAGATAAGGTTTCAAATGTGTGTAGATATTGATGTCGTAAAAATTGTGCGTATCCATGTAATTTAATAATGTTTATCATACGTCATCTCACATTGATTATTCTCAGACCAAACGTTTTTAGCGGTTTTGGCAGTTTTTTCGTTTGTTAACTGGCTGTAGAGGTGTTCCTAATCCCGATCACGTTAGTATCTTGGAACCAAGCTAGCCATGGCAACCGCTTCACCGAGGTCTCGGCCACGCTGTAGGTCCTGAGGATGAATTCGCATCTCTCCTCCGTGGTCCACGATCGCGAGAGGAGGAACCACAAGTTCAATATCAAGGCTCATCAGTATCTGTGCCATACGATCGACATGCCATCCACCATCCCATTGATATACACCAAAAACTGCGCCCTTGATCCCTGTAAACTGCAGCTTCTGTTGCTGTGATAATTCGGTTAGGTTCTTGAGAAATGTTCGAAGTGGAAGCGTCATATCACTATAGATACTCGGTGATCCCACAATCCGTACATCGAGGTTGTTTAGTATGGAGATGGAGAATTTCAGGCCTAATTTCAAGACTTGCAGATCCACTGCTTTTACCGACCGCACGCCTTGCGCAACTGTTTTTGCCAGATGCTCTGTCGTCCCAGTCAGCGAATCATACAGGATCACAATTTGTGGCACATCGAGAACTCCTATACAGGTACGATTACCACCTTGTGTTGCCTTAAATATATACCTAGCTAGCTGAGTTAGTCAACAAATTAGTGAATTTTATAAATGATGTGAAATAACTCCAGCCCGCTCATACAGAACCAAACGCGCGCGGTTCCTAAATCAAAGAAGATAAATTTCAGGTTCTCTATGGGCTTGTCTAAAATGCAATTTATGATGTGAACAATATGAATTTGGTTCAGATCGTAGCCATCTGTGGAATGTTAAGTCCAGTCGTTTATACGGCAATGTGGATTCTGGGTGGTTTGTTGCGATCAGACTACAATCACATTCGGGATGATATTAGTTCGCTATTTGCTGTGGATGCACCTAATCAACGGTTAATGCAGTCGTTCATTATAGCTTCCAGTGTTTTGTTATTTGTGTTTTATCTTGGATTACAT
>JAOZHK010000138.1 GCA_026014905.1 Candidatus Bathyarchaeota archaeon | reverse complement strand
GCAGTTCCTCAAAGATGGTACTGGGGTAACGTCGTCAAGCGAATGATCAACCATAACAAGGCACACGGTTACACTGGTTGTGTTTTAATCGGAATGTCTGGTTCTGGCAAGACAACCCTCACCAATACAATTTTGCACAAAATACATCAGTACGGTGAAAATTATGTTTACAAGTGGTTTAACGGTCACCAACTGATAGAGATAGACAAACACATCAAAGACCTGCAAGTAGGGGTCCCACACGTCATGGTATTCGATGATGCTTCGTATACCTTAGAAGATGCAACAAAAACACAGATGGCTACATTAGCCAATGCTTTGACCACAATTAGACATCATGTTAAGTCAAGGGTGATCATTATATTTAATATTCACTACAGTCGTGCAACTAAAAAATTCTTCAGAAATCAACATTTCACGTTCCTTACGAGCGTGACTACAGAAGAACTCGGAAACCTAAAAGACCTCTTTCAAGACAAAATGACCCCTGTACGGCAGTTTGCAAAGAAATACCGGCAGATGGCATTATTAGGTCATTTCTATGTGCCGATGGATTTCTATTCTGGAAAGTCAATGAAATACAAGATCAATGATCCTTTCCGTATTGGCATGGTATCTGAAATTACTGATTTACACTTTTTCGTATACCCTAGGCAAGCGTGTGAAATATGCCGTCCAGGGGGTGGTCCAAAATATGAAGAAAAGACAGTAAAGGAAGTTGTTGAGAAATTAAAATCTTACAAGAATCAGAGTGCATTACTCACAACATTAGGATTTTGGATAAAATTAGGTAATGACGGTGGTCCAGACCCATTGGAGAACGCATACAAATCCTATTGGCGATTTTTTGAAAAAATAAGCAAAGACGTCAAGGTACCTTGGAGAGAAGTTTTTGAAATGATAAGGAATGATAAAAAGAAATGGGCTAGACGTGGAACAAATGCCGGTTTAAGATCTGGAAGAAAAGGAGTGCAATTAACAAAGGAAATAGACCCATTCAAGGCAGTATTGGGTGAAAGAAAGGTTGGCAGACCAAAACTCACAAAACAACAACGTAGTAGAAAAAGACACGCACATGAGACAGAAAGTCCAGATGACTATGTCAGTCCAAATGATCCAACTCCAGAACCAGAAACTGAAGAAACGACAAATCAGTTCCCAGATTACGATTCCACATATGTAGGGAGACCTGATGAATAATGAAATTTAATTTCAAATATCTGGGAGTCAGTGAGTAGATATGTTTGACGGTGGATTATTCATTGTATTAGTATCAATAGGTGTTATCTTTGCATTACCTCGTCTAGGTATTCATTTTAGATTAATGTCAGTATTCGTGTTTTTTGCATTAGGTACGGTGTTACTGTCTGGAATGGACGTTGGTTTCGTTACAGAGTCAGTTGTATCTGGTGGTGCAACAACCACTGAATCGTTCTATCTGATAGGTGATTCTGATGCAAATACGTTCAACGAGAACTCTCAATGGGTAGGATGGATATTCATTGCAACTGGTGCCCTAATCAGTTTCAGTTTCCTTTCTGCATACATAGGAGGTAGATATTGACCGGACAGATTATGTTACATCAGAGGATCAGATCCCTGGCATCAAGTTCAGATGAATGGGAAACACCTGATGAAGTATATGATGAATTATGTGAAAGATTCAATATCCGCCCGGTTCTTGACGTATGCACAACACGTAAGATGTCCAAATGTAAAAAGTTCTTTACAAAGGATGCAACAAGTAAAAATTGGACCGAGTCTGTTTGGTGTAACCCTCCACATTCAAGAACCAAGGATTTTGTCCTAAAAGCAGAGGCTGAATGGTTTAGAAACAACATAGACATTATGATGTTAGTACCTGCAAATTCTGTCTGTGCTGGCTATTTTGACAAAATTCTAGACGAAGGACATGCTACATATCACAGGCTTTCAGGAAGAATTAGATTCTTAGTTGATGGCAAACCAAGTGAATACCCATCAAGAAATGCCTATTTTGTTGTAATTTGGAGGCGTTGTGAATAATGGTGTATATGCATATTATTCTATTTGTCATTTGTTTGAATTTTGGTATGGGTATTGCACACATTCCAGGTACTCCCCTCTCTATTACTGATGCATACAATTCAAACAACATGTCATGCTTCAATGATTTTGCAGCGAATGGAATGCTGACATACCATAATTCTACTCAAGGTGTTGTAAATGGAGTAGCACCAATGTCTGGAACCAGTGGTAATTTTGACGGTTATTGGACACCTACTGCAAACCATCAGAACATATTAGATTTGGGAACTAATGTGAATGCGACAGGCTATAATCCAATTACAGAAGCAATAGAGTCATCATATCAAGCTGGTGAAACAGTGAAGGACTTTGTACTTGGTGGCTACATTACAAATATCTTAGACCATGTATCATTGAATTGTGACTTTGATCCTAACAGTCCAACATATGGACAAGCCATCGATACAGCAGTTTGGCAATACTTTAAGACCGGTATCAATGTAATCTTTGGATTACTAATTGGACTTGCCGTACTGTACTTAATCACTGGAAGGAGTTTTGGATTATGAGACTTTGGTCCAAGATTAAAAAATGGTGGAGTGACAATTACTACATTGAATAAATGTCCACGTTGTCATAAACAAAACAACACACCTTGGCAAGAGTGTGAAATATGTATTCAAAAATTCTATCCCGAAACCTAAATCATTTATCTATTTAAAATTAAAAATTATAAAGTTACTATATAAAATTGAATTTGAATTTTTTTCGCTTAAATAAGAATAATTTTGGTGTTTAGATATGATCGATATCTCCTATATCATGGGATTCATTGGTGTAGCCGTTGGCTTAATCATTGGTATCTTGATATACAGTGAAGTCGAAGCAGCCATAGATTGTCCAGATGCAGCAACAAACGCAGACGGCAATGAGGCATGTACAAGAGCAAAATCCATTGCTTGGACAGTTATCTCAATACTTCCAATTTCAATGTTCTTTGCATTGTTTGCCATCTTTGGTGGTTTCAGCAGAATGGCATAATTGTGAAGTCATTTTAAAAAAATAAATCACTCTAGTCTTTTTCTATTATCCTCAAGCAAAAACCCAAATGTGTATTTGGAATTTAATTTCAAATAGTAAATAGAATTAACCAAATCATGCCTTGGAGACCTTATGTTGTAAGCAAGAAATGGGGAACACCAGTAGCAATGCGTGGCACTAAGTTGTATGATACAAAGGATGCAGCAATCAAAGCAATGAAAAGACAGAACAAAGACTGGGTTACACTCAATTACAGCAAGGACATGTCAAAGTTCGAATACGGTGCCATCGATGTAGGGAATAAAAAATACAAGTATAAGAAAGGAAAGGAAGGAAACAAACAAGTTCTCAAATACCATTATTCTCAAATTTAATTTTAAATAGCAACTACCGTACGGATCTGTATGGGAGAAAGGCTAGTTGAGATTCCAATATCCAAAGTATTAAGAAATAAAATCAAAAAGAAAAAACGTAATCTTACTTATGAGCAGTATTTGAAAAAATTAATCGGAGGTAAGTGAGTTGGCGATTAACGTCATTCTGCGTGGTATTATTTCTGTTTTCGCTATCGGTATTGCAATGGTTGCATTCATGCCAGCAGTTTGGGATTTGTATTATAACCAAGAATTATGGGAGGGTGCACCAGCAGAAGCGTTGGCAACCAGGGATAA
>JAOZHK010000112.1 GCA_026014905.1 Candidatus Bathyarchaeota archaeon | reverse complement strand
CATGGCGACCTCCCCCAATTCACGCAGAGCATTCGCGCCTTTAAAATCTATGAAACCAATGACCCACAACAACTCGCCAACATCGAGATGCTGTGGACGGCGAACGACGTGAAAAGCTGGAAACGCTGGATCATCCCCATCACGGAGCGCACGATGATGGCATCAGCCTATGAACGATACGCCAAGAAACTCAAAGGATAGATAGCAGAAAACATCATGCTATCTTTCACTGCTTTTTTTTGTTCGAAATTTTATGTTTAGCTAGCAAGCTAGCTTAATGACTGATGTGTTAGCGAATTCATGAAACACTCATGAACAATGAAATAAACATGTCTAGAAATAATGTCGTCAAAGAAGTTTAGCTAGCTACTTTATACGGAACTAATGTGTCACAGTACTTTTCTGGTTAGTAAACAGTGATAACATTTATCAAATCTTGCGGATCACGCATTTCCAAACACCACGCTTCGGATCTCCATCCCTTAATCGAACACAAAATGAGATGATTGTTCGTAGTAGCTGCAGTCATGATGATGTCCTCGCGAGTTGGTGGGATTGGGCGAGGAGGACACGTCTTCAAAAGGATAAAACTTGGTAGAGACTCTCCCTTTCCTCCATTGCCATTGTAACATGATATTGTTCAGCTATTTATTGAGTGATGCAGGATCAGGGGGAGGGGTCTTTCTGACTAGCTAGTTTTTGAGAGCAAAAAGCTAGCTACGAGTCAACTAATAATGAATGATCAATTTCCAAAAAAAGTTGGTTTATTCGTGGTAGTCGGTTTCAGACAGATATCCGGATTCAAAAAGGATATCAACTAGTCGTTTCGCGAGTTTTCGGTTATATTTTATTCTATACATTTTTCTTCAAGCAACTAAAAATATAACAATGTTATATTAGTATTTATTATATAAACTATATAGTTTTATAAAAGCCAATATAACGTTTCATGTATGCGACCGTATTGACCTGATGGAGTGATGACAGTGATCATGAATCAGAAATACACTCTCCCCGTCTTTCGCTGCGTGAACCCTATCGTGCTACAGGGCCTCAATGGCTGCATCTATTGGCGATACAGTCATTGTGTGGATGAACGGCGTCACCGGACGCATCATTGTCGAATACACCACACTTTTCACGTCAAACCCCATACACCCATTCACGAACAGCTATTTTTCGCATCCAGACCTAGGGTCTCACACCGAATTACCTCACCATATTTGAGTTCGTAACTTCAATTTCTTAACTCTTGAGCGAAGTAGAACGTTGAGTACAATAAATTCAACGCTCATAATGATAGTAATTTTCGCAATGATTTTTGCATATATGCGACGCATGATTGATCTAGTTATTGACAGAATTTTGTCACAATCCTTCAGAAAAAACAAAAGAGCTGGCTGAAAGCGAATCCGCTCAGAATCTCGAGAAGAAAAGATAGTTAATTCCAGCACACAACACCAACATTAGCTATTTATCCTACCACTACAGTTACTCCTCCGAAAACAATAACATATAAACAAGATACCTCTCATTCTCTAGAAGAGTATATGAAACCATGTAGATTCTACATTTCAGTTTTTGAGTCACCCAATCAGTTCACCATATAATACATGGAGGCGTGGAGCACGGTAACATTCACAAGTAGATTGAAACGAATATTTCAAAGCAATCTAGGAGTGTTGACCGTTACTACTGGTATTTGGAATGTAGCTAGCAACCTCGCCGATCCTTACTTCTCTCTCTATATCCTAGCTCTCGGAGGCTCATACTTCGATATTGGTCTTACCAGCGCTTTAGGTAATCTACTGATGATTATCCCTCTTGTCTTTGCAGGATCTTTAACTGATGTTATCGGAAGAAAGCGGCTAGTGGTTGGTTTTGGGTATGCTCTTGCTATCACCTATATTATTTATGCTCAAGCGCCTAACTGGCAATTTCTCTTATTGGGTCAAGCTGCCACGAGTCTTATCCATGGATTTCGCAGTCCCGCGTTTTCATCGATCATTGCAGATTCAACTCGATCCGAGAATAGAGCATTCTCCATCGCTCTGTGGCAACGTATTCCCCAAGCAATTCGTTTAGCCTCACCACTACTTGGGGGATATTTAATTGATCAACTAGGCATCATCCCGGCGATGCGATCATTCTACGTATTCACATTTATCGCATGCATGATTGCCCACATACTCCGGCATAAATATCTTCAAGAAACATTATCAACACTTCAGCATGACGTTGTTGAAGGATGGAAAAAAACAATTAGAGAAATAAAGACCTTACCTAATCACGTATCTCGGCAAGCCCTATACTTGATTGGGATTAATGCTTTGCTTCATTTAGCATCGATGACCGCAAATGCATATTGGGTTGTCTATGCAACCGGAGAGGTGGGTGGGCTCACAGCATCGGAGTGGGGAATGGCAACGCTATTTCATGACTTTGTTTTGATTGCGTTTTCGATCATATTTGGTTTTGCTGCAGATAAATTTGGAAAATTTAGATTTGTATTTATTTCCTTCATCTTGACTCCAATTGCTATCGTGATTTTTCCAACACGTCAAGGCTTCCTTGAAATTCTTATCGTACGAGGTGTGTTTGGTTTGTTGACTAGCTTACGTACCGCGGCTTTTTCTGCATTATTCATCGATTATTCGCCACGAATGTTCAGAGGTCGCCTTAATGCCTTTCAACGCTTAGCATCTCGACCCATGGTTATTGTGGGAAGTTTACTTGGAGGACTCTTATATCAGCAAGTGTCAGCGCCTGCGCCATTTGTTGTCTATGCAGTTGTTTTAGGCATTACAGGAATTATATTCTATCTGTTAATGAAAGACTCATGACACACTCAGTAAAGTATCCCTGTTTACGTTTACAAATCCATGCGCGCGTTTAAACTTGTTATCTTTTTCACAACACTAATTGGTAACGGTCCTTTCCGGACAGAATCAGCTGCTTGCTCAATTTGTAGGAGGCTCGAGAAACTCGCGTGCGTCAATCGCATAATTTGCCCCCGAGCCAATCGGAGAAACAGTTTTCGCTGCATTAGGATGCCGCACAGGATGCCCACTTAATGCACCTCCAGCTAAAACCCTTATGGCTATTACTCCAAGTCCTTGTTGTGATGCTTTTGGAATAAGTTTGCTGAAATTTTGATAAGGAAACGTGGGTTGAACCTGATAACCTGCACGGGGGTTAAGAAGATTATAGCATATTTGAATGCTCTGTGCGTTTGTCACTTGAATGGCTTGAAGTAATGCTTCTGTTTCGCCGAGGCCATTAATGCCAAACAATTCAATTTTTCCTTGATCTCGTAGGACGGTGAAGGCATCCATCACGGTAGTTAAATCTGCTACACTTAGAGAATTGCGTTCCAAGTTTCGATGGAGAGTCAGGGGATTATGTAATTGAATTAAATCGATGCTATCCATTTGGAGTCGCTGTAAACTCAGATTCACGGATTCGATAATGGCGTCATAGATTCGAGTCATTTGATGCGTAGTCAATCGCACTTTCGTTCCCACGATGACACTCTTAGCACGCGCACCAATACTTCGTAACGTGATTCCAAGATTGTGGCGCGCGCGCATGATAGAAAGAATTAGTTAGTTTATTCCACGTGACGTCGTAAAACCTTTAGCTATGCAGCGGTACAAATATAAGAGTTGAATATCGAGTTGGCTCAACACAATGATGTTTGAGGTTAGAGCGTGAGCATCGAGATTGATTTGAAACAAGCTGTCGTAAAACTCTCGAATCCCACTGAGGAAATTCGAATGTTTGGCGAACAAGGACAACAGATGAGAATAACGAAATGTCGCCAAGACAGCCAGGGACGAGTGTTTATTACAGTTGAAATCGAAAATCGTCGAAAAACAAAAACGTCAAGAAAAAAGTCAGTAAAACGTAAAAGTACTAAACGTAAAGTTACAAAATCTCGTACACGTTCGCGTTCAACCACGACTAAGCGAAAAAAAACGGGCTTCAACAAACTTCTGGGAGAAATCCTATAGCTAGCCACATTCCAAGCAATCGTCTTTACTCGAAAAAACATTTATAGGTCGTATCCGAAAATAGCTAGCTAGCTAAATGCGGGGATATCCGAGTTTGGTCTAAGGAGCAGGACTGAGGCTCCTGTGGCGAAGGCCTTCGTGGGTTCGAGTCCCACTCCCCGCACCACGATTAGCTGAAAAGACGTGATTTTTACCCGTCTTTGCTGTTTGTGGATCAGTTGTGGATAACTGTGATTGATTGTGTATCATAGTTTTGTACTGATCTGGGAGTGACTCATACTTTCCTAAATAACACCAATGACGTTTCTTGGTCAATGAATCGTAATGTTGGATGCCATAATACTTGTATCTATGACCATTTGTCTTGTAATGATTGAGACTCAGTGATCCGTGTTTCTGACATTTGATGCATGAGACTTTCATGTTAAACCCATCAATGATTTGTGTATGCTGTGGGCGGGATGGAATGGATCTCTGTTATAAGTATGGTGTCTCTAGCTAGAGAACTTTGCGCGCGCGCGCGTTTGCACGCGTTTAGCTCGCCACAACGCATATCAGGTCAGGCTTATTTAGCCATGAGAAAAAAGGAGGGAAACTAGCCACTATCATTCTACGCGCGAGCACGCATTGCAGTTTCGACAGTTATCTAGTTCAATCATGCCGTGTTGTGGACATCCTTTCACCATTCCAGTGGCGATGACAACATAGGGGTTGACGGCAGGAGCTTTTGTACAGCGGATGATGGTCAACGTTTTAACGCTTCCAGGTTTTTCAGGACTAATAGTTAGTCCCGATTACAACATAAAAACATATTGTATGGATAATAACACATAATATTTTCTTAATGTGAACTTACATAAGATAGCTCGGTCACGTGTAAAAAATGATTTTTATTAATACATATAACGAAAAGAATGTTTAGAAAAAACATACAATTAGCTAGCTAGCTTTGGCATTTGATACATGTGACTTGCATGTTGAGCCCACATAATTGATTAGTCGTATAGTATTGGGCGGGTGGGTGGGTCATAATTATAAATTTGGTCATATGAGTACATTTGGATAAAGTTATTAGCAATCATTCAAGAGTATCCTGTGATGTTACAAGCTGTGCTTGAAAGTCTTGTTGCGTATAATCGTCAACAACATGGACCACCAAGTGGATCTGAAACTTTTCTCTGGATAATCGTCCCTGTAATCATAATCATTGGAATTGTGGTACTTCTATATCTCTATCGTTCTTGGTTCCCTAGATTGAATTCAATTCAGCCATCAAATGATTGGAAGGATCACGTCATTCAGCAAATAGACACAGTTACAAGTAATCCGTCTGAGTCAATTGACCTTGAAACGAGTGAAGAAAGCACACAAACCGAAAAAGATGCATCACTCGACGTAGTGTTACGATTACTCGAAACCGATGAGCGGAAAGTCGTTGAAGCCTTACTCGAATCCAATGGCTCGATGTTGCAGAAAGACATCACCTGGAAAACGGGGTTTTCACGAGTGAAAACTCATCGAGTCCTAGCACGACTTATTCGACGCGATGTGGTATCAAGTGAAAAATACTACAACACGAATCGTATTACGCTTTCTAACTGGATTCAGCAATCACAGTCATAACTAATTTTTGCCCATATTTGATGCCTGTTTCATTTAGTGAAACATCTGTTACACCAAGATTACTAGTAATGTTTCAGTGCTAAAGACATGCAGTGAAAAATATGGAGGTGACAAAATGAACTCAAACACAAAAACATTGCTTTTCACAATTCTACTTCTTGGAACTGTGCTCACCTTGTTCACTGCAACAACCGTTATGGCATCAACTAGTAACGTGTTAAGTGGTCAACACCAATGTGACCAAGATCGTGAACAACTCAATAAGAACAACAATAGTTCGTTAGACGATGGACACTGTGAAAGACATCAATATCAACACAGCTCTGACTGCTCAGATTGTGACAAAATACCCGTGATGAATCAAATGCAGCAGCGGTATCAACATCGACACTGTTGGAATCAAGATAACTGATTCCGATAAGCAAAAAATACAACATTCCACTTTTCTTTTTGTCTTTTTCCAAAAGTTAGCTAGCTAGAGTGGGTCTTAGTTATATGTTTGATGATTCAATTATCTCGAGAAATGTGCACGTTTGAGTATAGTGTGAAACAAGAAAAACACTTACAGAGATGTTAACTGCTTCATAATTCTTATATAGACATTAACTAAAAACAGGAAAGATGGCTCGTCGCTCTAGACTGGAAATCTTCTTTGATGTCCTAGCAGTCATTGATCGGGGACATAGTAAACCCACTCGGATCATGTATAAAACGAATTTAGCATGGACATCACTTCAAGACGTATTCGAGACCTTGATCGACGGAGGCTTCATTCTCGAGGAAGCATACAAAAATTCGAAGCGATATTCGATCACAGAGAAAGGGCGAAGTGCCTTATCTTATCATCTCAAGTCGCTTGATGGATTAAAACCAGTCCAACGAAGCTATAACCGATAATGTGACTGGTTGAGTTAGACTACTGAGAACATTGAATTTCTATTTTCTACTTTTCTAAACCTCATAATACATTAGAAAATTCTAAAAAAATATATTTATTATAAATTAGAAACTAGAAAATTATCTGAAACTTATTCTGTCTATACTTAGTCATTGAATATCGGGGTTTTCAGATCATGTACGTTTAGTTATCCTGATGCCTCAGAATTATTGTGCGTCATTTGTTTTAATCCGTGTACAATAACAATGAATGTCATAAG
>JAOZHK010000093.1 GCA_026014905.1 Candidatus Bathyarchaeota archaeon | reverse complement strand
AGCAATAAAGACAAAATCGGGAACGTTTTCATCGACCGTGGTGTCTTCATCAACAATTTGTTGAAACAGTTTTAATTGTCTCGTTCCTTCTTCCGGATGTTGTTCCGCGATCATATGGTAAGGTTTGATCGAAGCTTTTGAGACTTTTACACAGAGAAAAAGCGCTGCAATTTTTCTCCATACCGCTTCGTGTTCTAATCCTTCAAACAGAGCTTTCCGCGTGGTTGTTTTCCAATAGATATTTTTGACCAATGCGATCGGTGTTGAGAACAACATGAGAAGGAGCGAATTGGTTAATGTGGTGAGGGGGAGCATTGGAGTTTGAAGCGGGGGGATGGAGGCGATAGGATGGGCGATGGATAGACTGATTAACGCCTTAGCATCTGCGCCTCCATAAAGTCCCAGATAGAAAATAAGTAGGGCGATTCCAGATGTGACGCCTATAGATGTGACGATAGTTGGAATTTGAGTTAAATCAGCGGTAATCGTTAATAACGTCACGAGTGTCGAGAACGGGAGGAAGACAAGCCATAGCTTATTGGAGATTTCTCGAGTTCGAATATCTAAGAAAGATGCAAGTCCAAGCATAGTTCCAGAGATTAGTATCTGCAGGAATGACATCATCACCATTCGACTGAACTTCTTAAATTTAATAGTTATGGTACCATCTGGTAGTAACAACGTTCATAATTCAAGTAAAAAAGGATGAAAGGGGGAACTGGCTAGTTAATCTGTGTCGTCACGAGGTGATCGTTTCCGCGATGATCTTCGAACTCTGACTCGTTTGATCCTTGTAGTTGAACTCGTTGTCTTCGCTTCTTCCTCTGCTTGGGGTGGCCTCGATGTCTCAGGTGGAGCTTGAGGCGGTGCTTCATCTTGTTTCTGGTCATCTTTTTTCTTACGTAATGAGAATCCTTTCTTTTTCTCTTCAGATTCTTGCCCCAATTTATAACTGGCTACTTGTTCAATAAGCATTGATCTGAGTACACTTAGAGCCATCTTCGGGTTGTCGCCTTGAGCAACATTCATTTGATAGGATTTGACGAGCGCTGTTGCATCGGCATCTAATCCTGGAAGGACTAGGAGATATGCTTCAAGTGTTCCGGAAGTTGTTTGGATATCTCGGATTTTACTATACTTTTTTAGTAATTCCAGCTCGTTCATAGGATTCATCGAATATGCAACATCAGCGACTGCTTTTAGTCCAAACCCGGTAAATGCGACGTCAAAAACGTGTTCGGTTCCTGACTCCCCTCGGATCTTTGTATCGGGTTCTCGGATGAAACCTTGTTCTTCAAAGACACTGACTACTTGTCCAAGATAAATGATGCCTTGGTTCATTTCCACGCGTGTCAATTTGGTGGGGTTGTAAGCATACTTTGGTTGATAGAGCGCGTTTTCAAAGGAGAATTTTAACCCACACTTCCGGCAGCCATGGTCGATGAATGGCGTCTCGATCTGTTGATTACAATTGGCGCATTCGTAAATACTGCCCGCATCACGATATTCACCTTCTTTAATTGGTTGTCCACATCGAGGACAGAGTAGTGGTTCACCGAAGTTGATGACCGTGCCAATATAGCCACAAGTGTTATGTTCCAGTAAGATTGTTTTTCGAATGTGAGAGGAGATACATTTCGGACAGACGTAATTTACTGAGATATTAGGGCTGTTACATGTTGGGCAGCGGAGTTCCATATCATGGAGATGTTTGTCCAAGATCTCTGCTTGGACAAGGTTTTCGAGAAACGCGGTCGTCTTATCAGAATCTGATTTAATTGCGTGTTCAACATGTGGATATCGGTATCCTTGCTCGAGGTCAAAGACGGGTTTAACACTTTCCACTTTCTCGAGGACGCTCGTCATAAATGTCTCGACGTTGGGGTCTTTGTAGTATTCATATTTTGTTTTGCTCATTCTTTTCCTTCCACGAGAAATAACATTGTAAGGAAGTAGACAAATTGTTCTTAAATAGAATATAGAAGTTAGAGTATAGGTTTCAAATCCATAATAACTCGTTGAATTCTCTGATTTTTGCGAATTCTCATCCATATATCCATTATGAATACATGCGACTAACCTGCGTATCTCTTGCAATGGTACATAAAAAAGAGATGGGAATTGCTGCGTTTACGACCTTAGAACAAGGTCACAAAGCAGGCTGTATTGATCACGAGCATTATGATTGAGTGTTTTAATCCAGGGTAGATTGTTCCTGAGCTAAGTTTGGACGCGATGAGTCCACCGAAGATCGCTTCAAGCATTGCAAGATCGAAGAGAAGAATTTTGAGTTCTTCTTGTGACATTCGAACTTGTAGGATGCTGCTTTGTAGTTCGAATAGACCGGCGAGACTGTTGTAGAGCATGTACATCGTGACAACGAATACCACGAGAGTGACATAGATGATTGAGAGGTATGGTCGGAGTTGCTCGTTTCGTTCATCTTTCGCCTCATGCATTTTATGAAGGAACTCAGCGGTTGATCGAAAAAGGGCTTTGAGATCTCCTCCTAATCGGATGGCAGCGGTGAGGAGCGCGGTCGTCTTTTTTGTCATTTCGGTACCGACGCGTTTCGCGAAATTATCTAATGCGGTTTCAATGGGGACCCCCCAGGAGAGTTGTGCGACCATGATTCGGAGTTCTTTGCTGGTCCACCCGTAATCTTGTTTGGAGACTTCGTCGATGGATTCGATAAGAGTCATTCCAGCTTGTAATCCTTCGGATATGGCTTCAAGAACTCGAGGGAGGGAGCGATCGATTTGGTTCCGCCGCCTGTCTTGAAGGATCAAGATCACGGCGGGCGCGATAAGACTGATCATGATACTTATTGCAATGAAGACGTGGAGGTTGAAGTAGGCTATCGTTTGGGTTATGTACATGAGGTATCCGATGAGGGTGATCGCAGCCCCTGCGGCGATGGAGGCACCGACAATCGCTATTTGAAAACGTTTGTTGAACAGGAGTTGAGTTGGTGTGATTTTTGTCATTGTGATTTTTTTCATGGTTACCAACTTGAGGTCATTCCATCGATGAGGAGTAGTACGGCAAGGGCGGCTAAAGGAAAGAAGATATAGGTCATTAAGGTCATTATTTGCATTGGATCTAGCCCTGCAATGACTTCGCCTCCAAAGACGCCCATCATAGAGAGAAGTGTGGTCAAGATCACGGGGAAAGCGATTCCGAGAACTACGTACGCTTCCGCAGCTAGGTTTAACTGGGTGACAAGTTTAGAGAGTTCTCTTCGCCGGACATCCATTTGGCGGCTCGCTGTCTCATGAAGAAATCGTTGGAGGTTGCCGCCAGTTCGGGTGACGCCGTTGAGGCCTAGGAGCAATTTCGAATATTTTTTTGACGGAGTATTCGTGCTTTCCGTATCGACGGCTTCAATGATGTCTTTACCTAAAATTTCGATATCACGAACAATAGCTCGTGAACTATTTTGGACTTTGTAGATTTCACCTTTCTGCGCTAAGGATGTAAAGATATCTTCAGTGGTGACGCCGGCGCCAGCTAAAATGGACATATAGTTGATGATATAGACAATATTTTTATCAATAGCTGTTTTAATGCCGCCTGACTTGAAGGTGGGGTAATAAAGGAAGGCGAGCATCACAATAGCCCCTGTGCCAACGGTCGCTCCTACAGGGTAGATAAACCATGGGGCCGATGAACTGAGTACGTTCAACATCTGAAGAGTGAACATGAGGGGCGTGGAGACAGCAGCTGCTACGATCATGCTGACGAGCATCCAGAATGTCATGGAGCTAATGTAGATGACATGAGGGATGCGCAGTTGTGCTCTCTGGAGACTCTTCCGAACAAAACCAGATAAGGGTAAGATCTGGGATGGGCGATCGCCTAAGATCTTGTAGCCTAAATGATGGAAGTTAAACGTTACTTTCATTGGGTTTCACCTGTTATGTCGCCAGCGTTTCATGTACGGTTTCAGGAGAGGTGACGTAGCTACGGATCACTTGGGTGACTTCACTAAAACTACGTTTTTTCTCTTCTGCGAGATAATTCAAGATTTCTGCTCGCATGCGGATATCGTTTTTAGCTTCGACGACGGAAATCCCTCGTGTTTTTGCAGCTTTTTCGAGATAATAGCTTTCGTTGAGAAGGCGCCAGACATTATCTTTGGCATCCCACTCAAAGAGGGGATCAACATCGATTTCACCATTCTCTTTGAGACCTTTGACTTCAGCGCATTCAATGATCTTTCGAACGGGTTGACCATCAATCTCTCGTCGTGCCATGATCATCACCATATTCAATCCTGCGACCATCATGCGTGGAATGTTCATGGGCTCCGTTTCAAGACGGCGTAATGCAGAATCGACGTTTTCAGCATGCAATGTTGCGAGGCCAAGATGGCCTGTTGACATCGCCTGGAATAGGGTGTATGCCTCTTCGCCTCGGATTTCTCCAACCAGTATATAGTCGGGACGCTGTCGCATTGAGGCTTTGAGCAGGTCGAAGAGTGTGATTTCCTCTGAAGACCCTGTGCTAGGTCGAGTAACTGCTCGGATCCAGTTCTTGTGATAGAGTTGCACTTCAGGAGTATCTTCAATTGTCACGATTTTTGAGTCGGGTGAAATAAATGTGGATAAACAATTCAGCATGGTGGTTTTGCCTGATGCAACGCCTCCACAGACAAAGATGCTTGATTTATTTTCGACGACAAACCAGAGTAGCGCAGCGATTTCAGGCGAAATAGTTTCGTTTTTAATAAGATCGACGATCGTTAAGGGATCGGCTTTAAACTTTCTAATGGTATAAGTAGATCCTTGTTTCGTGACGTATTTACTGTAGGTTAATTGAATTCGGCTACCATCCGGTAAGGTGGCGTCAAGTAAGGGATTGGCGACGGATAT
>JAOZHK010000089.1 GCA_026014905.1 Candidatus Bathyarchaeota archaeon | reverse complement strand
AGAATCACGGATTGGAGTTTTACCAGCATCGGATGATCTGGGTGGAGAGTACTGACTACCTATTAAAATACAATATCATCTAACGTATTACATTTCTTCGTAATTGTCACGTCGTCCAGTCGAGTCACGCCAGGAGAGCGGGCAATTCCCTCCATATATTTCGCTTCGATGTATTCAATCTTAAGTGTAAAGGGAGTGGGAATGACTAATGGTTTAATTTTTCCAATTTTATCCATCGCTTTTTTTGCCGCATCCTTAATTACGGATTGCGCCTTCTGTGGACTCAGTGAAATCGCTTTTCTCACACTGAGTGCACCAAGCTTCTCTTTTTCAGCTAATGCCCATTTCACTGTAGCACCCTGTATGTCTGATACTAAGGCTTTCGCTTCTTCTATCGCGGTCAAATCCCCTGTGATAAGCACTGTCGGAACACCTTTTGCACCGAAACTCGCCATGTTCAACGCGATTTCACCAATCTTCAGATTATCAACCCAAATATTTTTCGGGAATGGATAGAAGCTGTGGGATAGTACGCCACCCGATCCCGCCATTCCGTGTAACCCATGAAGCATCATCGCATCGAATGATTCATCAAACCCGATAGGTCCAGCATCCCCTGCATGCATCACTAGTTTACATTCCGGATGCAATAACTCCACGTTTATTCCGCCAGGGAATGTGCCGTGACCTGGCCATGCAACAATTTCGGTGGCTCCACCTTCTATAGCCCCATCGATAAGTGCATTTAATTCATATGTCGCCATATTGATGGCCTGCTGATAATATGCGCCATCCTCCATGCACTGCTTCTTAAAGTCGACAATACCTGCAACACCTTCTATATCACAGACAATATACACTTTCATAGCTAGCCAGCTCCCTTCCTTCTGTATCGCCACTTAATAGTGAATGTATTATTCGTATTTATCGCATGATGTAGGATCGGGGGAGGGGTTTCAGATTGAGCTGGCTAGCTATATCGAAAATGTAATTACCCTGTGCGTTTATGTTGTGTTATTGATGGAATTTCTGTCTTAATCAATTGTTTTGGGTGAGGTGGGAACATGCAGGATATCAACAATCTTACTAGCTCTGATCGATCGCTCCGTATCCTGGCTATGGGCAGTATTCTAGGTCCGATCATATTGACCTTCACTGTCGTGGTTCTTGGTTTCATTCGCCCTGATTATAGCCATTCCCTGCAACTTATGAGTGAACTGGGTGAGACAGGTGCTCCTACTGCGATTTTCATGAATTTGGCAACGGCTATATTGGGTATATCGATTCTGTTGTTTGCCTTAGGGCTTTACAGTATTGCTCACGGAACAAGTGGGAAAGTTGGGTCGATCATTATGTTGATTGGAGGCATTTGTATGATTGGCGGAGGAATCTTTCCCTGTGATCCAGGATGTGAACCAGTATCTTTTATTGGAAGTCTTCACGAGACAGTGTCTTTGGTTGGGTTTTCTGCTGTAATCTTTGCCCCATTTGCCATTTCACAAGAATTTGCACATTCAGAAGTGTGGCGGGAGTATCGTCTGTATACAATTATGACAGGCGTGGTTACTGCATTGCTCGTACCGCGCGCGCGCTACGAGTTAAAATGAAGGAATGGGTTATTGAACGAAAACAACATCCTGAACGATATGGACGATATATGCGCCTGCACGATGAAACTGCAGCATCGTTCACGATGGTGGGTAAATCTGGAGGCTGTGCATTAATGGAATTTGATACTGCAGAACAAATGCAGAACACAGTCCAGTTCTGGAATCACATGATTCAGTACACGTTTGTGCCAATAGTCCAGACAGAACGGGCTCAGACCAAGAAAATTTAAACACCACTGAAAAACTTTTCCCTTTTTCATTTACGCAATTCAAGTCTTAAATCCCAGATCAGCGTATTTCCTCTACTATTAAGGTGATTATAAATGAGTGACTTACAAACAATCTCGGTAACAGTGGGTATCCTAACGGCGTGTATCACGGTGATTATTGGTGTCTTGAGTTTCATGCGATCCAATCGACGCGCTGAAGAACAGCGGCAAATTGAGATAGATACCCGTCAAGCGGAACTACTCTCCGTCATGTATAATCGATGGAGTTCTACCGAGATGCGGATATTGTTGACAAAGATGCAACGTCGTTGGTCTTGGGAAAACGCGGCTGACTTCGAAAAAAAATATGGTGGTCCTGACTCCGATTTTGAAGCCTACGCTGCAATTGTTACCATTGGAACATTCTTCGAAGGAATAGGCGTCCTCGTCGATCGAGGATTAGTCGATTTTTCCTTAGTGGATAGTCTTATACGGAACTCACTCATGAGTTACTGGGAAAAATGCGGACCACTATGGTTAGAATGGCGGGAACGAAGTAAAGCTCGTTACGCAGCTGGACAATATAAACTGAAGCCAAATCCTCATTTGGATTCCCTTGAACGGCTATATAATAAGATGCTAATACAAGATCAACGCCAAGCTACTGCCAGTGCGTAAATTCTTTTTTCTCTACCTTTCAAAGTCTTAAATCCCAGTTTACACCATCTCATTCTTTAGGTGATGATGAAATGGATGTACAAACAATTTCCATAACAGTAGCAGGAATTGGTATCTTCATAGCAGCGATTAATTCCATTATTTCCCGTCGAAAAGCTGACCAGCAACGGCAAACAGAAATTGAGACGCGACAAGCCGAGTTATTTATGCAATTATAATCCTCAAATAGATAGGAGTGTGTTTGAAACGCCAATCAATCGATTGAATGACGAAGCGGCCATTCGCAAACTTGGAGAAGCCTATGACGTAGCCTGGAATCGAGGCGACGTCCAGGCACTCATTTCATCCTTTACACCCGACGCAATCGTAGTCAACCCGCGAGGGGAAGTCACAACAGGCAAGATGGAATTCAAACAAAGCATATCTAACCTTTTAAGTGGTTCTTTCAAAAGATCTACTCATAAAAGTAAAATCCTTCGCATCCACTTCCTAAAAAATGATGTTGCTGTTGTTGATGGCGAAGCCACACTCACTTTGTTGAAACCGCTTGAAGGAAACAGTAAACTGACTCATCACTATACAGATGTCATGATTAAAGAAGGCAACAGATGGTTGATCGCTGATACTCGGGCCTACGTATTTATGGAAAACTAGCTAGCTGAGCTTATAATTCCAGCTCTTCAAGGAAGCAATAAAAATCGTCGCGGCTCGTCACAATTCGTGTCTCTATGATATATGGTGTATACGTACTCCGTCTTCCTGTCGCATAAAAATAATAATCGATTGTATGTGGATAATTGCTTTCGATGTCTGAATCTGCTAATACATCTTCTAACGTGGCTTGTGGCCCTCGTTGAGAGATGCCACGTTTTCTGTCGCGATACCACACGCGATAATTTGCGTATTCTCTTCCTGCGTTTCCTTTTTCTGGGAAATAGAATAGCCAATCGATTTCTCTAAAGCGGAATTTCGATGAAACCACTGCTATTCCTTCTGGGCACGCATGATCTACTTCACAATCATCACGGGGCATGCAGCGTGATCTGCCACGCGATCGGCGACGCTACCGAGCAACATGCCTTTAATGCCTCCGATGCCGCGGCTGCCCATGATGATGAGATCAATCTTGCGTTCTTTCGCGACTTCAACGATTTTATCGGCAGGTCGCCCTTGGACGATGCTTTGGGTAATCTTCAGATGGGGGCGAGTGGTTTGTGCGTGTTGGACCGCATCGGATAGGATCTGCTCATTCCGTTCTTTCACGTCACTTCGATAGGATTCAGACATTGGACGAGGGACTACCCGTTGAATCAAATTGAACGTCTCCGCTGTCACCGAATACGCGATTACAACATGGAGATCGGCAGAATACTTGTCCGCAAACTCGAGGGCGTAGTCTAATGCTTTTAACGAGTGGTCTGACCCATCAATGGGCACCAAGATGTTCGTAATCTGTATAGACATTATGCGATTCAACTACCTGTGCATAAACGTGCATACTACAAGATTTTCTCTGCGTAATACATATTGCGGATGGGATGTGCATGCATCCATCGATGACAGAAGCGACATGCCACGAGTGCATGGTCTTGAAAGGTAAAGAGATCTTTGGTGAACTCCAGATGGCAGTGCGGACACGTCATAGTTTGATTGGGTTTGATTCGAAACGACAGGATCACGGCGATAATTACGCCAAAGGCGACAATAGGTAACAATACTGCTGTCATATACTTCACAACATCTATGATACAATGGTGTTCGTGCCATATCCTCTTTTCCCAAACATATATAGGGTATTGATGATTAGTTTACACATCTGTTCTTCTCATTGAAGGCTTCAATCCCAGATCTCAATGCCTTTTCCTGTTCAATTTGACTGCTAGTTCACAGATCGTAATGTCAAGGACAACGGTTATTATCACAAGCGACTTTAACAAACATGGGAGAAGAAAGGCCCTCTCAGGTGGGCAACCACCTATCCT
>JAOZHK010000164.1 GCA_026014905.1 Candidatus Bathyarchaeota archaeon | reverse complement strand
GGCTTCAGTAGTTAGATCGCCAGTGATTACAATAAATGAAGGCGGAGGCTCTTTTTTCATAATTAGTGTAAATGCCTTCTTCAAAGCTTCCAAGCCATCTGGGAGGTGTGGATCACTCATATGTGCAAACCATAATGATTGCATCGGCCTTCCTCGCTTGGGTGCGTGGTCACTATCTGGGTACGCGCGCGGAGTATTCAGGATTCTTCTTGAGGGTTTTCTGCGGGCGCTTTTTGACTTTTCTCGTTATTCATATATCTTCGCAGTTCCTCAACAGATACTCCTAAACGGTCAGCTAGAGGTTGCAGCGGATCAGATTGAACAGAGGTATCTGGAGGGGCTTCAGTTCGAGCATCACACCCGATTTCATACATATGGTAATCCAACGTTTCCCCGGTTCGATTACATAATCGGTCTCCACTGCGTGATCTCCCGAAATACCAACATCCACTACAACCCACCTCCAACGCTTCCACAGATGTTAAATGACTATGAACAAACGCTTTTTTCTATCATAACTATTAGAAACTACTCCCACTCAATCTTTCAATAAGAGGTTCCATTATATTTAGTTTTCAGTCTCACACTGCTCCGTACACAAGTTTTGTTGGCTTTCATTGTCCAGTTGCTTGATCAGTGCGAAAAGATTTCCTCGGTCGACATCTGTAATCTGAAATTCATTACTAAATGGACAGAGCACATCGACGACAGCTTGTATCAGAGTCTCGTTGAAAACAAGCGGGTAGATACGACATCCAGCGGGCCGATTCTCATAGATTTGACACTTTTTGTTGTTGAGGAAGACACATGGGCCGTGTTCCTGCTGATTTGTGAGTCGCCATTCTCCTTCATCATGAATGATGAAGGAAGATGGTTGATATCCTGCCTTAATGATCTGGCAGATATCTTGTTGAGTGAGAGACATTTGGGTACCAATACAACACTGTGCGCATCGATGTCTCCGGCAGGGTTCGCCACTCTGAAGGGGGAATTTAGTCTGAGCTGTCTGTCGATTCTCATTCATCAGCTGCACCGTAATACAAGTCTATTTTGCTGGTGTGAATGGTCATCAACGAAGTTATGTGATTCCTTAATGAATTTTTCTTTGAATAGTAAATTTGACATGCATGAATAACACAACGAGCGTATAACACAAAATGCTAATACCGTCTGTTGCTTACTTTAAACGTGAATGGTGATAGTCGTGCAAATTGATGAAGATAAATGTATCAAATGTCAAACCTGTATCTCCTACTGTCCTGTGGATGCTATCCAAATTGAATGTCAAAGGGTCTTTATTAACCAAGATCTTTGTGTTGAATGTGCAGCCTGTCTGAAAAGTGGAGCTTGCGTACAGTTCGCTATCTATCAACCAACACTGAAGTGGCCTCGAATTCTCCGCTCTCAATTTAGTGACCCTCTAGTTAGCCATCCTATCACTGGAATATCAGGACGCGGAACAGCTGAGATGAAAACCAACGATGTCACAAAGCGATTCATTGAAGGAGATATTGGTTTTGCGATCGAGATCGGGCGACCCGGGTTATCGACAAGTTTCGCGGCTGTCGAGCAGATTGCTCAAGTCTTAGCAAGCCATGTTGAATTCGAGCCGTTAAATCCGATCACACAACTTCTTGACCCTGAGACTGGAAAGTTTCGGGATGAAACAATTCTCAATGAACGGGTACTCTCTGCAATTATTGAATGTAAAACCACCGCGTCTCAAGCACTCAATATCTTACATCGACTCAAAACCGTAGCATCAACACTAGATACGGTGTTCAGCCTCTGTGTTATCAGTCGCTGCCAAGGTACCGGCATACCATTTAAAGGAGTTATGGAAGCAGCTGGATTTCAGCCGCGTCTCAACGGTAAAACAAATGTGGGATTAGGGAGACCCCTGCAATGACACATACAAATCATCGACGAGGATCCATCGCGTCATTAACACAGGACTTCGTCGTGTTAGCAATGGTTGATCCCGCGGTTTCTGCACAGCACACCTACAGTGGACCGCTAAGTGAACGTGTGAATCGTTTATACCAGATATTAGCAAAATATGAGCCTGTAGCCCTTAATGGGAAAGATACGCAACGGAGGAGATACTTGGAGTCTTGGGGACCTGAACAAGACAGTGGAGTCCATCAAAGTGCGACGATTAATGACGTCACATCCTGCAAGCAGATGGAAAGCGTCACACATGCAGTCTATACCAAGAAAGCTGCAGTACAAAACGTCTTAACCGCGTTACGAGAAGCGGATTTAGGCATCAGCATCGTCGTAAGTGGGCTCTTTGATGAAGTGTTTGCTATCTGTCAACAAAGTGGTCTCACGCCACACACGGTAAATATGAGTCTAGGGACCTGGGGGAAAACAGAGCTACTCCCTCGGCGCCCAATCCTTGAGCTGTGTACAATGTGTGGACACGCCGTCATCTCGCGACGACTCGTGGAAAAAATGATTGCGCAAGTCAAACAAGGCACTACCACTTCACGTAGAGCGGCAGTTGAACTTGGGAAACAGTGTACCTGTAATATCTTTAATACCGTTCGTGGCAGAATGCTACTTCAGAACGCTATTCAAACGAGTAAAGACAGTGAAGATCCAGTGCCTCCTCGTTGATGAAATGGAAGTAAAAACCATTAAGCTGAACTCTCGAAGCCTACCTAGTGTGAACACGCGCGCTTTATTAACAAACTTGCACTTAATAACAAAGTAGGAATAGCAATGACCATTGAAAAGAGATTAAAAGAACTAGACATTGAGCTTCCAGCTGCCCCGAAACCAATGGGTGCGTATGTGCCGTATGTTACAGCTGGAGACTTTGTGTACATTGCAGGTGAAAAAGCGACAGTTCACGATGAATTAGTATTCAAAGGCAAAGTCGGGAGCGATCTGACTTTGGAAGAAGGGTATCAAGCTTCGAGAATTGCTGGCTTAAATTGTCTGGGGAGTCTCAAAGCAGCAGTGGGCGATCTGGATACCATCGAACGGATCGTCAAAGTGGTGGGATATGTTAATAGCGCCGTAGGCTTCAATCAACAACCCCAAGTTATCAATGGGGCATCGGATTTACTCTTAGAGATCTTTGGAGATCGCGGAAAACATGCACGAGTCGCAGTTGGAGTGAATGAGCTACCCAGTGATTCGCCAGTCGAAGTCGAAATGATCGCTCTCTTGAAATCCTAATTCCCACCGGATTCTTCACAACAGGACTTGAATGCACGTCGGGAGGCGCAAGAAAATGCTTAGCCTATTAGATGTCGCGCAGCGTGCCAGATCAGGTCCCAGAATGAAGAACAAAGAGTGGGGCCTATCCTTATTTCAAGCACTTGAAACACTTGTAGCAAGATATCGATTACAACAGCCAGGACCCGAAAACTTTTATCAAGTTGACAACCACTACGCTGATGAGCTCTTCAATGCTGCTGTGGATCTGCTTATCGATGTAGGAGTATACTGCACAACAACCCAGCGAATAATAACATTTTCAGAACGTGAAGTACTACAAGCTGTACGGGAAACCCCGTCTGAAGTTCACGTTGGCGCTGGACGGGAGCAACGAGTCTGGAAAAAACGTGATCTTGAAGATGAGAGGCCACCCAACATCGATGTTTCAGGGCATGGTCCTTGGTCTGACGAATTAATTCCCTTACCCATAATCATTCGTGAACTATCGCGTCATCCTCGTGTTGACTTGATTGAAGGCTATATGTACGCCAAAATAGATGGACGGGAAGTGCATGGTAAACCCTTGCAAGCATACGCGAGTCGGCGAGCTACTGAACAAATACGCACAGGGTTATCCCTAGCAGGTCGTCGTGATCTGGCGATAACCTACTATCCTGTGATGACCAACGCGTTCTCACTCGTGGCACCCCTCAATTCTACATACGGTCTGCGACCGACTGATGGGGTCTTATTGACGATACTCCCCGATCTTATTGTCGAGGAAGACCTGATTGCAGCCGCTATCATCTATAATGAACTTGGATGCTATGGGCAATGCGGTGGCACAGGAGTGGGACCTTTTGGAGGCAGCGTTGAAGGTCAAATGATTGAAGCGACAGCCGGTCCCTTAATCGCGTGGATAATGTATCGTGACACGATTCTAACGGCGGGGAGCGTTCAAAATATTCAGAAAACGAAAGATACTACCCTACAAAAGCAGCAGTGGGAGCAGAATTGGCGCTCCTTTGCGATTCAACAAGCCCATCGGCGCCATACTAACCAAATCTTTTATCAGATCATTTGGGGTGAAAGTGTCGGACTCGACGACCTGATCTCTGAACAATACTTACTGAATGTTGCACTATCCTCGATCAAAACCACACTCCTTGGTCTCAATTTTCGGGTTGGATGCACTAATCCTCCCACCTTCACCTCATGGGTCATCGACACCTCTGATGCGGCATTAAAGGCCCATCTCACGCTCGAGGAATACGACGAGATTGCGAAGCACATTACCAAAAAGCATTTGGGAGGCACTCGACTTCCTCCAAATGCTCCATTTCGCGATAAACGCATGCTCATCTATGGTTCAGATCCAAACGAATTTCTGCGAGCTGGATTCCAAGCTTATGATTGGTATAAGCAAACACCCACGGAACAATACCTCCGTAACGAAAACCGTGTTCGACAATATCTCCGTGATGCAGGGCTTCCTCTCTGACCCTATGGCAGAACAAGTGTGGAAGCTAAGGTAAGTAGAAAACGAGTTACCAATATCTTAAACCCCCTTCTAAATCTCACAAATAAAAGCCCAATTGCACGCGCGTAAGTTTGCTTCATTACCAGAAAGTAAGGAATCATTATCACACTATGCCATAAATGTGTTATAGCTGACGATCTCTGCAATGGGTTTCTTTTTAACTAACCGATGCCGAAGTTTCTGAAAGTTATCTGGGAATCGATTTTCCCCTTCACTCGGATAACCTAACGTTAGAAGAGCTACAATTTTCCATTTCTCTGGGATGTGAAGCAGCTTCCGTACTTCATCTTCATTAAAAGCGCCCAGCCAGCATGATCCAATACCCAGCGTCCACGCCGCAATTACCATGTTCTGCAGCGCAATAGTCGTATCGACAACGCTCCATCGACCAGTATCACTATCCGCGCAGCCAACAATAGCGAGGGGGGCATTCTGAATAAACCAATTGTAACGGCCTTGGGATAATGCCTTCTTTTTCACCTCCTCGGTTACAACAATGAAGTGCCAAGGCTGTCGATTCCCTGCAGATGGAGCTTGACGACCTGCTTCAAGGATCTGAGTGATTGCAGATGCGGGAATTTCTTGTGTGGTGTAGCTTCGAATACTTCGACGGCTTAACACAATATCTATACATGACATTTTTTTCGACCTTGATTAGCATACAGCACATGCTAATTTAAATAGA
>JAOZHK010000069.1 GCA_026014905.1 Candidatus Bathyarchaeota archaeon | reverse complement strand
GTAATCGTTTTCCCAGTTACATAATCCGAAAGATCAGTCACCAGGAATTCCACAACTTTAGCACAATCCTCGATCGTACCCTCACGTCTTAACGGGATCCGGTTTGACATAGCGCTTCGATCGCCTAGTCGACCAGTACGGATAATTCCGGGGGCAATGCAGTTTACGTTTATGTTGTGAGGTCCCAGTTCCTGAGCTAAAGTTCGAGTATAATAAATAATTGCTGCCTTGGAAACTCCGTATGGAAAGTATTTACCGTGTGCACTGAGCCCACCAGTCGAAGCAACGGTCACTATCTTACCCGATTGTTGTTTTTTGAGATAAGGTACAGCTGCAGTACATGTGTAGATACAACTCATTAGGTTATTGTCAAGCACTCTTGTTAGCATATCTTGTGGGCAATTTGAAGGAGTTCCTGTAGTATTCAAATCTTTCGTGGCAGATTCCAACTCGTCTGCAAACTTGATGGTTCCTCCGCCCGCGTTACAAATAACAATATCCAACCGAGCCAATTCTTCAACAATGTGATCAATTGCGTGTTGAGCCGCGTCCCGATCAGCCATATTGGCTGTCAATCCTATCGATTTAACTCCTTGTTTCTGACATTCTTCCATTACTGTAAGTGCTGTCATCCGTTCTCGTTCGAAGTCATAGACATCAAAGCCTTTCAGGTTTCGATCAATGATGGCAATGTGTGCGCCAAGTGCGGCTAATCTCAATGCATATCCACGTCCTAATCCTCGCGCACCTCCTGTTATTAACGCAACTTTATCTTTTAATTTCTTCATCTCAATTCTCCTGGTTATGATAGCCTTTTATGCTAATATGTGTCAAAGAACCTTTTAAGTGAAAGAGTTTGAAGGCGATACTTAAAACTGAACCTAAACCAGGTATTGAGCTCTGTGAGGTTCCGAGACCTCAAGTAAAGCCTGGTTTTACTCTTCTTAAAGTAAAAGCATGTGGGATTTGTGGAAGTGACATCCACATTTATGATTGGACTCCCGGCTATGAGGTTATGATCCCGTTTCTACCCGTAATTCTTGGTCATGAGTTTGCAGGAGAAGTGATCGACATTGGAGAGGGACCAACCGAGTTAAAGATCGGTGACCGCGTAGTCGCAGGACCATCCCAACTCTATCGTCGTCCTCCGAGAAGCTATAATCGACCACTCATTGGCCCATTTGCAAATGGAGGATTAGCGGAGTATGCGCTAGTCTCAAGTGATAGATTGTGGAAATTACCTCCGAATATCTCCTATGCTGTAGGAGCTGTGTGTGAACCATTAGCTATCGCAATGAACGCTATTCGCATTTCTAAGATCCTTCCTGGCGAACGTGCGGTAATCTTAGGACCCGGTCCTATTGGTCTGCTAACTTTATTGAGTCTAAAAGCTTCAGGTGTCTATGTCTATATTACAGGAAAGAGCGTTGATGATATTCGTCTTCGTATCGCGTCTCAGTTGGAGGCAGATGTCGTACTTAACGTGGATAAAGTCAACCCCAAATCAATGATATTCCAATCAACACAAGGTTCAGGCGTCGATGTTGTCTATGAAGCAACGGGATTCCCTCCGTCAATCCAGCAGGGACTGAATATGATTAAACGAGGCGGCAAACTCATTGCTATTGGAATCCATCCAAGTCCCACCACTATTAACTTATTAGATTTAGTGCGGGGTGCAAAACAAATCCTCGGTTCATATAGTGGACCAATATCTATTTGGACTCGTTTATTAACCTTGTTGGGTCAAGGAATTATAGATCCGGAACCTATTATTTCCCATAGATTATCGTTAACTTCCGCTGAGGATGGATTTAACTTGGCTCAAACCAAAAAAGGGGTCAAGATTATTATCGAACCATAATTTTAGATACATTAGGATAGGGTAAATGAAAATGGAGCTCACTAATGAAAAGCTTATAGATATGTATCGATTGATGCTGCTAACTCGACATTTTGAGAATAAAACGGTAGAAATGCTTCCCTCGGGAAAACTCTTTGATTTTCTTCATACCTGTGTAGGACAAGAGCATATTACTATTGGTGCGGTATACGGCCTGAGAAACGACGACCTAGTTATGCCCTCACTTCGAGGACGTGGAGCCTTCATTGCCAAAGGGGTCTCAGTCAAGACACTACTGGCAATCATGTTTGGGAAACAAATAGGTTCGGTGTTCCCAAAAGAATGTGTGCATCATCTGGGGGTTCCTGAACGCGGGATCATAGTTGGTACGGGAATAATCGGCTCAGATATTGCGAAAGCGACAGGAGCTGCTCTGGCAGCAAAAATCCGTAAGAGTAACCAAGTTGTCTTGGACTTCTTTGGTGACGGGGCATCAAACCGTGGAGACTTTCATGAGTCACTTAATATGGCCTCAATCTGGAAATTACCCATTGTATACATCTGTGAAAACAATCAACTTGCCATGTCAACTCCAGTTTCAAAGAGCGTAGGAGTAGACGATATCAGTAAACGAGCAACGGGATACGGAATACCCTCTATCACAATTCGAGAGAACGATGTTGTCGCCGTGCATCAGGCTGTACAAACCGCGGTTAAAAATGCGCGTAAAGGCGGTGGTGCGACGTTGATTGAATGCAAAACATATAGATGGTACCCTCATGCAGGCCCTCTTTCGAGAGAGATCCGATCTATCGACGTCATTAATGAATGGAAGAGTAAATTGGGTTGTCCCATTGAAAATCTTAAGCAAAAGCTTGTGGAAAGAAAAGTGCTCACACAGGAAATGATTGACGAAATTGAAAAGAATGTTCACAAAGAGATTGAAGAAGCCATCCAATTTGCCGAAACCAGCTCTTTTCCTTCACCTAATGAGGCGTATAAACATGTATTTTCCTAAGGAGTAATCAATATGAGAGAAATTACTTTTCATCAAGCCATCTATGAAGCAATCAAGGAAGAAATGGCGCGAGACACACGTGTCTTTGTGATGGGCGAAGATATCGCATGGATTGGAAGTAAATGGCGTGGTCTTCGTGATACATTCGGTGATGACCGAGTGATTAATACACCAATCTCCGAATCAACAATGGTTGGGGCTGGCGTTGGCGCTGCTGTAAACGGTCTGCGACCAATAATCGACATCATGTTTGCCGACTTTTTACCCATATGTCATGACCATCTTACAAATGATGCTGCTAAAATCAGTTATCAGTACGGCGGTATTGTTACATGCCCAATGGTAGTAACTGCTTCAATTGGTGCAACTGGGCGCGGCATTGGCCCACATCATTCACAGAGTACTGAATCCTATTTCCTTAACGTTCCTGGATTAAAAATCATCATGCCTTCGACTCCAGGTGATGCGAAAGGCCTCATGAAAGCAGCGATAAGAGATAACAATCCAGTTCTCTACTTTATCCATAAACGTCTTCGTGGAATGAAAGGACTAGTTCCAGATGATGAGCACATTATACCACTTGGAAAAGCGGACGTGAAAAAACAAGGTGAGGATGTGACAATAGTGGCGACAGCATATATGCTTCAGCTTTCTCTGCAAGCCGCGGAACATCTCAGAGGAGAAGGTATTAGCTGCGAGGTTATAGATCTGAGGACTTTACTCCCTTTAGATGAGGAAACTATTCTCTCATCGGTTAAAAAAACAAGCAGACTTGTAACAGTTCAAGAATCTCCTAAAACGTATGGATATGGGGGCGAAATCGCTGCGATTATCGCAGAGAACGCATTAGAATTCTTGGATGCACCTATTAAACGGGTAGCTAATCCTGGAACACCAGTACCTCCAACTACCATATTGGAACAAGCTGTTATTCCGCGTCAAAAAGACATCGTGCAAGCAGTCAAGGACATCGTATAACAAACCTCTATTTTCCAGGTCACCAATTACCAGAATTGAAATTGAGGAGAGAAAGGAATGCCTGTAAAAATCGTGATGTCTCAACTCGAATTGTATATGACTGAGGGAACTATTGTTGAATGGTTAAAACAAAATGGAGATTCCGTCATTGAAAAAGAGCCAATAGTCGTTATCGAGACTATGAAAGCAGCCGTTGAAGTCGAAGCTCCTGCATCAGGTACAATCTATCAAAACCAACTTCTGGGATCCACTGTACCTGTTGGGGAAACTATCGCAACAATATTTGAAACAGGAGAAGTAATTTCAAATGACCTAGCGCCGGTAACAAGTCACGAAATTCAAAAACAACCTATGCAAAAAAAGGAGAAAAAACGTGAAAGACCCATTCTAGCCTCTCCCTTAGCAAAGAAACTCGCTAAAACACATCAGATCAATTTGCAATACGTCAAGGGTACTGGGCGAAATGGCGTGATCACCAAATCAGATGTTCTCTCCTATCTAGATAACCAAGATGCTGCGCACGAAAACATCATTCCTTTAACCGGTTGGAGAAAAACTATGGCCGATCGCATGCTCCATAGTGTACAAACCATGGCCCAGCTTACAACGGTCACAGAAACCGATTTCACCCTCCTCCTCGCGTTCCGTAAACAACTTATTGCGAAGAAAAAAAAGCAACTATCCATAACCGCTTTCATCATCAAAGCTGTTGCTGAAGCTTTGAAAGAGTTTCCGCTTCTAAACTCCTCTCTCCAAGATGGAAAAATCATCTTTAAACAGAATCGAAACATCGGGATTGCAGTAGCTAGAGCCCAAGAGGGATTGATTGTACCCGTTATTCATCATGCCGACGAGAAAAACATCTTCGAGATTACCCAGCTACTTACTAACGTAGTAAATCGAGCGAGAAACAACAAACTTTCAATTGAAGACCTAATCGATGGGACCTTCACGATTACGAACGTCGGTATGCTAGGAGTAACGTTTAATACACCTATCATCAATCCACCGGAAAGTGCAATCCTTGGAGTGGGTGCCATCATTAAAAGACCAGTAGTTATCGACAATCAAATAACAATTAGATCGATCGCTTATCTGTGTTTATCCTATGACCATCGATTTATAGACGGAACACCAGCGGTCAAATTTTTACAGAAGATCAAACAGTTACTCCAAAATCCTGATTCTCTCTCATAATTCAGTAGGACTCACGCCTGATGCCAAGCGGAGTAAGTCCTCTTCACCATCAGCGTACCCCGATGCGATTAATACATCTCCAGCACGAATCTGTGTCTCAGATTGCGGTCGAAACCAATCGTTCCCGCGACGGATAACAATAACCCACATCCCTGTTTCCAAAGGAATTCGGGCTTCACGTAAGGTTTTTCCCGTGATTGATGAATTTGGGTCGATTTGGACTCGAGTGACAGTTTCCTCTGCTTCTTCAATCACCAGTTTCATAACCGGATGAGTTTCAAGACCTCGAAGCACAACGTCGGCAATCCGGGCAGCAGCGTCAGCTATACGTTCGGTTGAAACTCCAATTCGAATAAGCCCGAGATAATTTTTTGAATCCTCAGTATTAACTAAACTCGTTAACACCGAGTGTTCAAACTCGGTATGCATATTATCAACCCGTTCCTCTAGCATTTGCACCTCTTCTGCGAGCTCTCGGCTATTAAAGAGAAGAGATGAGTACGCAAGATCGATCATAAGTTCCGATGTATTCTTAAGAATAGCGAGTTTGTTCGCGAGTTCGCTAAGATCATTATTCTCGTTCACTCATCTCACCATCCAACTCATCGCTTAATCCAATAGCTAGACTATAGAGCTTATCGACGCCAAGAGGCGCACCCCGAGCAAAGATAATATCGCCTCCGTCAATATTTTCGTCCTCAGTAGGGTCGATGATCCACTTCTTTCCTTTTCGAATAGCGATGATATCAACACCAATCTGGGCTGCAAGATCTAGATCTTTTAACGTTTTTTGGAAAAGGATTGATTTTGGGTTTACTCTTGCACGAATTAGATGTTCTTCCATCTTTTCAAATGCTTCTCGAATGACGGGGTGGACTTCAATGTTTTTCAGAACTAAAGAAGCAATATCTGCAGCAGCGTCCGAGATCTCATTTGTCGCTGACGCAACAGTTGCGATCCCGACAAGTTGTTCTGCATCTTCGGCATCGCGAGCTGCTAACATGATATTCATATTCAAGATATAGGTGAGATAATCCACGCGTTCCTCAAGTTCAAGAACTTCCTCTGCTAGGTCTTCGCTGTGAAAGAGAGCTGAGGAATAGGCGAGATCTATCATGATCTCAGATAGATCTTTCATCTCTGTAAGGGCGTTACGGACAGATATAGGGCGATACTTTATGGCTTCCGGGTCACTCAAAAAATCAGTATCTCCATTCCCTTACCCTCTTTCTTCGATCTCTGCTATAATAACTTTATTCTCACGTACCTAAACTCGAGTACCACACGTCAGTTGTTAGGGCATTCGGGTTTCCTTGTGATTAATATATAAGTCTTTTAACTATATCATTCAACACTCAGCCGGGCGGGCACGAATATGAAAATCATCGTCTGTATTAAGCAAGTTCCAGATACCACCGAAGTTGATATCGATCCAGAAACTGGAACTCTCATGAGAGAGGGAATAGACGCTGTTGTTAACCCTCTTGATCTCTATGCCATAGAAGAAGCGCTTCGATTGAAAGAAAAATTTGGGGGAACTGTAGTCGCCCTTAGTATGGGGCCTCCCCAAGCTGAGCAAGCTATGCGCGAAGCACTAGCGTTGGGTTGTGATGAAGCAATCCTTTTAACGGATCGAGCCTTTGCTGGTGCTGATACCTGGGCTACCGCGTATACATTAGCCTGTGCGATTCGACTATTAGGAGACTACGACATCGTCCTTTGTGGCCTTAAAACAACAGATGGAGACACAGCACAAGTTGGTCCTGAATTAGCGGAGGAATTAGGTATTCCTCATGTGAGTTACGTCGGTAAAATAGTTAATGTTACAGAGAGCGTGATGACGGTTGAACGTGCAATTGAGGATTCTTATGAGATCGTGGAAGCTCCTTTTCCTCTTCTAATAACGGTGACAAAGGAAATAAATATACCACGGTTGCCCTCATTTCGCCGAAAACTACAGGCACGAAAAATGCCCATTACTCAGTGGGGAGGAACAAAACTCGATGGTGATCCACAAAGATATGGTCTTGATGGATCTGCAACTCGAGTTATCAAGGTATTTCCGCCTCCAGCACGTCCCGGTGGAGAAATATTAGAAGGAGACCCAGTAACCCTATCACGTCTTCTCATTCAAAAATTGCTAGAGCGAAAAGTGTTGTAATGAGGCTAGTAACTTGGCGCAAATAGTTGTAATCCTTGATAAATGCACTGGCTGTGGCGATTGTGTACCTGCATGTCCATTCCAGAGTATTAGTCTATCTGACGACAAAGCAGTTATTAGCGATGATTGTCGGCTCTGCGGAATCTGTGTGGGTGTTTGTCCAACTACTGCTATTGAGATGAAAACCAAGGAAGTGAAAGTTGATCTCTCCGCGTATAAGGGTGTACTAGTATTCGGAGAACAAATTCATGGCGCTCTTTCTCCTGTGGTTTTTGAATTAATTGGTAAAGGTCGGGAGTTAGCTGATATGCTTGGAGAATCCCTTGACTGTGTAGTGCTTGGGAATAATATGGAAAACCAAGTTGATGAGTTAGCTAAATACGCAGTAGATACAATCTATCTTATTAATGATCCAAGTCTGGATCAATTTCGAGATGATCCTTATACAGTTGGCCTCTCCCAATTAGTTCAGGAAGTGAAACCCAGCATATTTCTTATAGGCGCAACATCGATTGGACGATCACTTGCTCCCCGCGTTGCGACGAAGCTAGGGACAGGTTTGACTGCGGATTGTACGAGTCTTGACATTGATTCTGACGGCAATCTTCTTCAAACTCGTCCTGCGTTTGGGGGCAATGTTATGGCTACAATCATTTGTCCGAATCATCGACCTCAAATGGCGACAGTTCGGTACAAAGTTATGAAGCGTGCTGAGCCTACACCTCACCATACTAGTAAAATTGTCCATAAATCACTTTCGTCTTCTATTTTGGATCGTACGACTATAACAAAGGTGTCAACTGAAACAGGGGAACTGAGTATTGCAGAAGCTGAAATCATCGTTTCTGGTGGAAAAGGTCTTGGAACGCCTGATGGCTTCAAATTACTTAAAGAACTAGCAGATGCGCTTGGCGGAGCTATAGGTGCAAGTCGTCTTGTCGTCGATGAAGGGTGGGTTCCGTTCCGGCATCAAGTCGGACTGAGTGGAAGAACGGTTCGTCCTCGGTTATATATTGCCTGTGGCATTTCAGGGGCTGTCCAACACTTGGCCGGCATGCAGACTTCTGATATCATTGTGGCGATCAATAAAGATCCTTTAGCGCCAATCTTCAAAGTAGCTGATTATGGTCTTGTCGGGGATCTCTATGAAATAGTTCCAGAGATCATTCAGTTACTGAAATCAACTAAGAACTAACGAAACACATGAGTGTTAGATTGGTCGTTTAAAGTTCCTGCCTGCATAGAGAGCTGAATTGCCTAATTCTTCTTCAATCCTAAACAGTTGATTATACTGAGCCGTGCGTTCACTACGACACGGGGCGCCAGTTTTTATCTGTCCTGAATTCAATGCCACCACCATATCTGCTAACCATGTGTCCTCGGTTTGTCCAGATCTTTCCGAGACTTGAACACCATATCCGTGTCGGTAAGCGCAATAGGCTGCGTCTAATGCTTCAGTGAGTGTACCGACTTGATTGACTTTCCATAACAATGCATCAGCCGCGCCCAATTTAATGCCTTTTCGTAAACGATCAATGTTGGTGACAAAGAGATCGTCTCCAACAATTTGAGCAGAGAGACTTTTGGTTAATTCAGCAAATCCAGTAAAGTCTTCTTCATGAAGTGGATCTTCAATAGATGCTAGGTTATATTGATTTGCCAAGTCCTCCAAGTAATCAAGAAATTGTTCACGAGTATATCTGCTTCCCATAAATGTGTACGTTTTTCGCTTCGGATTATAGAACGAGTTCGCAGCCACATCAAGCCCAAGAACGAATTCCTTCTCATATCCCAGTTCTTCAATCGCTTTTAATTCAGCATCAAGAGCTTCGCGAGGATCCATCATTGGAGGCGTATAGCCCCCCTCATCAGCAGTATTTAATACATATTTACCATATTTTTCTGCAAGCATTTTGCCAAGAAGATAGTAGACTTCTGTGCCCATCACCATTGCATCAGTGAAAGTTTGTGCGCCAACGGGCA
>JAOZHK010000160.1 GCA_026014905.1 Candidatus Bathyarchaeota archaeon | reverse complement strand
GCCTAAGTATACTTTGTACTCAGCGCGTATACGCGCGATAAAACAAAGAAAACTGAAGGAATTCCACTCGTGTTAGGATAGTGTTATCCACGCTGTCTACTCCAAAGCACGTGCGGATAGAGTAAAACGCACCCGTGTAGGTTCCAGGAGAGAGTAACCTCTAAATCCCGACTCCCCTTACATTAACGTATCTACTTGTGACAAGGCTTCATTAATGGCTAATACACGTTCTCACGATAAAGACCAATTAAAACGATATCTGAAACGCCTACTCATCCAGCAAACTCGCGATCTTAAACTTTTAAGTGATTACGAGAGGAAACAGATCCCACGAGATGCATCATTCATCATCAGCAAACATAACGAAACACGATATAGAAAAGATCGCATTGCAAATCTCAAAACCCAATTACAGTCACTTGACAAAACGAAATAATACAAGTCACTCTCTACATGCACGTGCGTAGCTGGAGTACCCGATTAGGTGATAACGCGCGCGCGGACACGTTATCCAAGAGATATTTGCTGTAACGTGTTAAGCACTTCATCGATTGTCTGGAAATCCCTGTTGGGTAGCAAAGATAGAAAATCATGAGCGTGGCATGTTAAATTGTTTGATAGATCGACTACTTTCCATCCTTGATCAGCAATTAAATCTTGAGTGTTTATTGGAAACTGTACGTCTTCTAGCAGAACGTGACGTAGTGAATGGTGATCGAATGTAGGGGTAACGGGTGGAAAGCTTTGAGTCTCCTTATAAATATGATATCGTGCAGCATCCTTGTACATTCGAACGTTGTGAAAAGAGATAACCGTTTCATCGATATTCTGCTTTGCTATCGTCTGATCTAACTCTGTTAATTCTTGATTTGTGAATTGATACACATTGTGTTGACCTCGACCAAAAAGTCGTGTGTAGAGTATGTGTGTCGAATGTAGAGGTAGATGTTTGGATAGATCGACGCAGTGTACAATTTTATAATCTCTCAGAATGTCGACGATAGATCGAGGTAGTTGATGGTGTGGTGTTCGTATTTCCCAGACTGCTTGAATGTCTTGTTCCTTTAATCGATGAAAACATTCTTTGATATTGGTGATTGTTTGGTGTGTGAACGGGAATTGGGAGGGGGTTACAAAGACTAGATAGCGTGCTGCCAGGATGTGATAGATATTGCAGATCTTATGAAAAGGAATTATGGCGTTATCGTTGAGGTTAAAATGATGGTGATGAGTGATTACTTGGGGGCAGCGAACAGCAAAAGTGAAATCGTTGGGAACGCGTTGTCTCCACGAGATGACGCGGTTTTGACTTGGGAGGCGATAAAACGTTGAGTTCACTTCAACGAAGTTGTATCGTGTTGAGTACGATACAAGTGGATCAGGACCCACAGTGAAGTATGCCCATCCTCCTGTACCAATGAAGAATTTCGTCATCGGAGTGAGTTCCCATGGCTTTTGCGAAGTGGAGTGGGTTTATGATAGGGCTTCTTCATAAACGCGGATTGTATTCTCTGCTATTTTTGACCACGTGAATTCTTCTTCGACGCGTTTTCGCGCATTTTGACCTAATTTGGTGCGAAGTGTTTGATCTGCAAGGAGTTTAATGAGGTACTCTGCAATATCCGAGGGATTATAGGGATCGATGTGAAATCCGCATTGATTTGGACCGCTAGGAATTATTTGTTCCCGAAACCCGCTAATTCCACGTGCTCCAACAACGACGGGTTTGGATAGTGCCATAGCTTCAGTGCAGACGATTCCAAAGGGTTCGTATTTGGAGGGAAACACACAGACATCCGCTGCAGCATAATACCTGATTTTTTGTTCCTCGTCGAGAAATTCGTATTTCAGGATAACATTATCTGTGAGTCCAAGGCGAGCCACATCCTGTTTCAGCATCTCCTGTTGATCTCCAATTCCAACCAACAATAGTTTAGCCCGTGGAATGCTTTGCACGATCTGGGGCATCGCTTGAACCAGCATATCTGCACCCTTCACCCAGTTGAGGCGCCCAATAAAGAAAATTAGCAAATCATCCTGAGAGATTCCAAGTTCTTGTCGTACAGTAGTAATTGTTTGAGGAGAAAATCGGGAGATCGCGTATCGCTCGGTATCTATACCATTATAGATGACACGTATTTTTCGCTCATCGAACCCGAGCTGGACAAGGTGATCCCGCATCGCATAACTAACAGTCACCACTCTTTCAGCAGAATCTGCGGCCATCCGCTCTAATCGTTTCACGACTTGAGAACCATTTCCCGCGCGACCATGCTCAGTGCTATGGACGTGAAAGACCATTGGCTTGTGTAATCCTTTACTTGCTAGGATTCCACCAATACTTCCAAGCCAATCATGACAGGAGATTACGTCAACCGCTCGATGTTCAGAGCGAACAAGATCATTCACGAGCTTACTCGCCGACAACACATTATATAAAAACATATCTCCAAAATACTTTTGTCCGTCCTTTGACCATCGCCGGATTTCTTCAGGAATGAACATGGGTAGTAAGAGATTAATGTCGATATTCTGGACGATGGGTCGATGTACTTCAACACCATTGTGGATATCACGAGTCGGAGTGTTTGCAGTATGCATGGCTAAAACCGTTACATCGTGCCCAAGCCGAATTAACTCTCTTGTTACATATCCTGCATAAGTTCCTAATCCCCCAACAACGTAGGGGGGATATTCATAAACAAAATAAACCAGATCCAACAGTCTCACCTTTTCATTATTCTGTTCGCGCGCGTTTGTACATCAACTTTCCTTAAAGGTTCTTGCTGAAAGGATATATAAAATTTAGATGAATTGATTATTTATAACATCACTTATCAATAACTACCAAACTATATGGATTAAGGAGCGTAGAGAGTTGCCTTATTGTCGAAAATGTGGATCAGAAGTCGCTTCTGATGCAGCGTTCTGTGCGAATTGTGGTGCGCCGGTTAGTGGTATAACTCGTAGTACTATTCAACCTGAGATTATGCCTATGCACGTTAACGTTGCGAGTTGGGGTGAGAGAATCATCGCATGGATTATTGATATGATTGCTCTAGGCATTATAATTACACCTGTTAAACTGTTAATTGCAGCCGCTTGGCCAAGCTTCATCTGGGCTCCTGACTACTTGCGGTGGATTCCATTTGTTGACGTGGGAATGGACCAGATAATCTATTTCTTCTATTGGACTTTTCTTGAAGGAACGAATGGGCAATCCCTTGGAAAAATGATTATGCGGATCAAAGTCACCTTGTTAAACGGCGATCCCATTGAGATATCCCATGCAGCGATCGCGAGTATAGGAAAAGCCTTTCTTTTACCGATCGATCTTCTGTTGGGATGGATAATGTATCCCAAGCATAAACAACGTTTATTTAACCATCTCTCTGAAACGATCGTTACGAAAAGTCGATAATCGGGGGTAGCCCTTTTACGCTTGCGAGTTCCTTTTAGCTAGTAATTGATGCTTGAAACTTTATCAGAGTAATGACATAGCTCTAATATCAAGACTCTATAACTATATTTTGAGGTAAAGGAGATGCGAGTTATCACAGAACCAATGAGACAAACGGAGGTAATACGTGATACTGATGTTGTTATTGTAGGTGGGGGGCCAGCCGGATTAACAGCAGCGTTAGCTGCGCGCCGACTTGGAGTCGAAGTACTTGTAATTGAGCAACATGGTTGTTTAGGTGGACTCATGACAAGTGGTTTTGTCACGAAACCGCAGGCCCCAGTTATTGGAGGTATTCCTGAAGAAATCTTTGATCGTGCGCAAACGTTAGGAGGCGCACGAGGTAACATCAGATATCGGTTAAAAGATGGCAGTTATACCTATTTCATGTCTCCTATTGACCCAGAAATTATGAAACGGGTTGTGTTCGAAAAGCTTGAAGAAGCCCGTGTTGATCTCCTTCTGCATTCTTTAGCGGTTGGATGCATTCACGAGAAAAAAGAAGTTAAAGGCATCATTATTGAATCTAAGTCAGGGAGACAAGCAGTTTTCGCCCAACTTATCGTCGATACAACTGGTGATGCGGATGTTGCTTCGTGGGCTGGAGCACCTTACCGTATTGGGAGACCACAAGATCATGTTCCACAACCTATGACGATGATGTTTAAAATGAGCGATGTGGATCTCAATCAGATTGCTGATTACGCGAGCACGAATTTAGATGATTTCACTTTTACCTATTTTCCAGAGACTGAAGGTTTGATCTCCGACGACCAGCAGCAATTAAACATGATTTTCGAAGGGTTTCAAAAGCTTCAAGCGAGAGCATTTGAGAGTGAAGGTTACATAAGCCCCCGTAATGGCTTTAACATCAAGACGGGGTTGGGTGCGGGTAATGTATTCATAAACGCAACGCGGATCAGTAGTGGGGCAGCCTTAGATGTGCATGACTTGACTCAGGCGGAAGTCAATGTCCGGAAACAGGTTACTACGTTCGTTGCGTTTCTTAAACAATATGTTCCGGGATTTCAGGATGCCTATTTATCAGCCACACCAATCGAGATCGGAGTTCGTGAAACTCGTCGTATTATTGGCGATTACACCATTACTTTATCAGATATCCTCTCCCGCTCACAATTTCACGATGTGATCGCAAAAGGATATGGTGTTATTGATATCCATGAGCCGGGAGGTCGTGAACTCCGTTTTGATTCGATTGAAGAGTATCAGATTCCTTTTCGCTGTTTACTTCCACAAACTGTTGATAACATGGTGGTAGCCGGACGCTGCATCTCATGTGACCATGAGTCTCTTGGGACCATCCGTACGATCCCCACGTGTATGTATACTGGTCAAGCTGCAGGAGTTGCTGCAGCATTAGCGGTTCGTCGAGGAAACCGCCTCCGTAACTTAGATATAACAATAGTACAAGACGCGTTGATTAAGCAGAAAGCTGTGATTCATGAGACACTACTTGATCGGTTGAAACTCGCTAACTAGTTAGCTTCAAGCGGGGAGTGCGAATACTATGAGATTGAGATTTCGGAGAAAGCCGGTGCTTCCAGTTACTGTCCAATGTAAGTCAATACTGTGGGTTCCGGCCGTAACATTAAGGGCATAGAAGTTAAAGGTCGAGATATCAAAATGATAGTCTTGCACCGGAAAATAGTAGATGCCAATGTCGTTAGGAAGATAAATGTCATTATCAAGAGCTATGCGAAATCCTATCTGGTAGCTTGCGTTATTCATAGCTAATTCACTGCTGAATAGGATGATGAGTGAGGCGTTTCGAGGCGTATACGCGCGCGCGTATAAACGATTGGGAGGCACCCTGTGTTGTGGCAAAAATGAAGCTTCCAAGCAATAATACAATTAGATCGAAGGAGAGATAACGAGTATTAATACAGACTACCAACTAGTGTACGTGATTACCCTTTCTACCCCATAAACCATTTACGAAGCTAGAATCAAGAGCTGAAATCTGTGTTCGTGATGCACGGGAGCCTAGCTAACACGCGGGCGCGTTTTATAGAGTTGAATGAAAATACCGAATACGATGAGAAATAAGCCTGCCAATGAAGTCATTAGGATCTCTTCCCCCAAAATGAAGTAAGAGTACACGAGGGATAGAAAAGGGGTGAAATAGATCAAATTCGTCACGTGTGATGTGTCTCCATGCCGTAGTGCTTGAAACCAGAACACAAACGCGAAACCATTTGCGAAGATGCCTAACCACAGGAGCGCACTCCATTGGAGAATCGTTAACGATGGAAGATGAAAGGGGAAGGAAAGAAAGGGAAGAGTGAAAAAAGCAGCGAAGAGATAATTGAACATGGTGCTCACATATTTGTCATGCGCTTGATGTTTGCTAATGGCAGAGTATAAAGCATAGGCTATTGCACCGATAAGCGCGTAAACAGTACCTGTCAGATTATTGAGGGTGATAGTCTGAATATTGCCTTTCGTGAAGAGTACTAATACTCCTCCAAAAGAAAAAATTATCCCCAGCAAATTTCTCGTGGTGAGAGTTTCCTTAAAAAAGATTGCTGAAAACACGACTACCAAGATAGGCCAGAGATAATTGAGAATAAAGGCTTCATGGGCTGAGAGATAATTGATAGCCTCAAATAAGCAGAATGTATAGAGAAAAACCCCGAGAAAGCCCATTATCAAGAAATTGACAAAGTCAGAGAGAGAGTAATTGGAGACCATCATAACTTTATGCTGATACAGAATAGTCACAAATATGGAGAGAAAGGCGAATATGCAGATATAGAACAACAGTTGCATATTTGAAAGCTCCTGAAGAAGCAACTTACCGACAGCTGCCGTGGAGGCCCAGAACACAATCACAAGCAGCATATACAAAGAAGAGGACTTGCGAAGGTGCATAGCTTGCAAAATGTGTTGAGATTAATTAAATACATTGGTAATTTTAGGTATCATGGCATGATGGAGTAGAACAAATTGAGAAACATAACCCATATATGACCACCTCATGTTATCCTCCACGGAGAAATACAAAGAAATAGGCTTTCGAGTATACGAAGGGAAAATCAATGTATCAACAATATGATCCTGGCCGCGATATATTGAAAATTCTAGCTATTATCACCATGACGATTGATCATATCGGAGCCATTTTTTATCCAACGCTAGATTCACTACGAATCATCGGACGTATTGCATTTCCATTATATTGCTATCTTTTGGTGTTAGGTGTTGAAAGTACACATAGCATCAAGAATTATTTTCTGAGGCTTGTTGCCTTTGCTTTTATCTCTCAGATTCCGTTTTTTCTTGCACTGAACTATGAACCACTCTCTCTAAACATTTTCTTCACTCTTGCAGCCGGGATATCAATACTTGTTCAACCAACCTTAGCCTTGATTCCAATATTTTTATCCTTACTTATTGATTTGGACTATGGTGCCTATGGTTTTGTACTCATTGCATGCCTTAATCTCATAAGAAAGAATCTGAAAGTAGGCGTTTTCGCATCAGGAGTTCTCCACATTATAACTGCATTCACTCTTCAGATCTATGCTTTATTAGCATTGCCTTTCATTCTACTTCATCATTTCGGGTATCTCTCAGGGTCACAATTAATTGCAACTAGACCCCGGTTCCCAACTCTCCGTAAATACTTGTTTTACGCATATTATCCACTACATCTTAGCGTACTCTACTTCATCCGAGTGGTTAGTGCTGCTTAACCTGGACTAGCTTGCTACCGTTGTTACGTACGTTCGCGTAACTTTTTTAGCGTCGACGAAGTTAGGTAAGGCCATGTTACGGGGCGGTACATGATGTCATCCACCAGTCAACCCAGAAAAGAGCGTAAAGGATTTGAGGAGTTACAGCAGAATGTGATTGTTCAAGACATCTGCACAGAATGTGCAGCTTGTTACATTACATGTCCTTTTCTTGGCGTTTTAGAATATGATATGGAGCCAAGGTTAGTTAGTGAATGTAAATCGTGTGGGTTATGTCTCCAAACATGTCCTCGCTACGAGTTGGATAAACCTGACTTA
>JAOZHK010000037.1 GCA_026014905.1 Candidatus Bathyarchaeota archaeon | reverse complement strand
TGGACCCCAACGAAATTCTCAGTAAACAAGCTCTCTCAATGCCCCATAGAACGATCATAGGCCCAGAACAAACTCAAATCGCAACCCTCAACCAAGCCCTCAAACAAGCTATCCTACAGGAGCTCAAAAAGTGATAAAAAGTATATTTACGTGGGAAAATTGGTAGCGGGGAGATGATTTGAACATCCGATTTCAGGGTCTCTCAACGAGAATCGTTATGAGCCCTGCGGGTTAACCTGGCTACCCCACCCCGCTATAGTGTGAAGCAATACACTTACTACTTATTTGCATCGCTTCCCGCTCGTTGCAACTACTCAGCTGATTTAATTAAACCCTCTATAAAAAAGTACTGTTCACGCACTTATGCAGCCTCAATCCAATAATTCTCTATTTTTATTTACAGGGAGTCGTTTAACTGCACTTATCATGTTCTCTTGTGTTAAGAGATAGGTAATCAGAGGTTATGGAAACATTAATCTATCTAACAATTCCTTCCACAATTGATCCCAGTAAAGGATACGATGCAGTATGTCATGGTATGGATCCCATTCCTTTCTGAACTCGTTTATTCAAAATAATAAGTGTCGCAAGATCATGGAAATCGGTGTTTTAAATGGTGAAAACGCGAAGACAATGGTTGAAGCAGCACTTCAGAATGTTGCGCCAACAGCCGTGGAGTATTATGGATTCGACTATTTCAATCGATCACAATTCAATGAAGTGCAGTCCAAGCTCGAAAAGACCGGGTGTACATTTGCCTTATTTCAAGGCGATTCCACTAGTACATTGCCCAAAGTCCTTCACACTCTCCCGAAGATGGATGTGATTTTCATTGATGGGGGGAAAACACGGACTGAAGCTCTCAGTGATTGGGAAGCATCGAAAACATTAATGCATGATCGCACAGCAGTATTCGTTCACAATTATGAGTTTTCAGGTGTGCGCTGGATGGTGGATCATATTCCGCGAGACGCGTTTCAAGTAACAATTCTTCATCCACTAGGTGATGCGGCGACGGCATGTATTACGAAAGTCAAAGGTTGACACCTTAACCTCTATTCATTTCCAATTAATGTTTGCATCTCCCCATTTACCCGTTGATGGGCCCGTATGCTCAAACGATACAGTTGTTCTTGAAACGGTTCCCCGTTTACGTTGATTGTGTCAACTAGCGAATATTACCAAATAGTAATAAAATCAGAAAACCGGACAAAAAGTGACAAAAAAGACATTTTTCCTCCAAGACTATTTCGATTACGTAAATTACACACATGCACGAGGGAAAACTAATGTTGTAGAACCCATAATATATTGTTCAAAACATGCGGATTGGTGACTATAGATAGTGATTGATTTATCACAGTATCGAATTATTGATCTCACAGCGGAATTGCAGCCAGGGATTAAGAAGGTGAATGGACGGTATCTCCATCGAACGGACCCCGTTTCGCCGAATCGACGACTTGAATTCGTACAATTTATCTATCAGCCAAATTCAGACTACATGCATCATGTCTACACCGAGACCCATCTGGGTACGCATGTCGAGGTCTCGTCACACCTGAATTTCGACAAGTCCCAGCTCTTTGGTCGTGAAGGGGGTATGCATTGTGCAGAGTTTCCGCTAGAAACGTGGCTGGGTCCCTGCTGCGTCCTCGACTTTGCGCATAAGCAGCCGATCAATGGGCAGGGTCAGGGCATCTCTGCAGATGATTGTGTACCAGTGCAGGACCGAGATATTGTGTTAATGCGAAGTCCCTACCGTGGGCCGGAGCAACCCTATCTCACCGCGGAGGCGCAACAAGCCCTGATCGCGAAACGCATTAAGCAATGGGGATTTCAAGGCGTGAGTTGGGGAACGGAGCCAGACGGTCACGATGTCTTTCAACTCCATAACATTCCCATCATCGAAGGCCTCGTCAATCTTGACCGTATCCAGCAATCCCGAGTCTTCTACATCGGGACTGTTCTGAAGTGGGCCGGCCTGGACGGCTGTTGGCTTCGAGCACTCGTGCTCGAAGACTGCTAGTGCTATTCATGCGCGCGAATCATAAGGAACTCATACGAACCAGTGAGTGAAATGGGAGTCTATCTCACGCCCATCATTGTGAAGACCATCCTCACGCTAGATGATCTCCGTGGACAGCGGTTGGCAGTGGATGCCAATAATTATCTCTATCAATTTCTTGCCTTACTCCGCTCCTCGGATGGAACCCCCCTGCACGATCAGCAAGGTCGCGTCACCTCCCATCTGGCTGGCCTTCTCTTTCGCACTACGCGGTTGATTCACGATTACGCGCTCCACATCGTCTTCGTGTTCGACGGCGCTCCACCGGTCTTGAAACAGGCAGAACTTCAGAAACGCCGCGCCCAACGCCAACAGGCAGAACAGGCGTGGCACGCAGCGCGCGCTCGCGGGGATTATACCTCTGCCTTTTCTAAGGCGATGATGACGAGCCGCCTCACCGCACCCATGATTGCAGATGCCCAACAGCTGTTACAGCTCTTAGGTATCCCGTGGATTCAAGCACCCAGCGAAGCTGAGGCGCAATGCGCCTTCCTGGCCCAAACCAGAGAGGTGTGGGCGGCAAGTAGTAAAGACTATGATACTTTGCTCTTTGGTGCCCCGCGCCTTCTCCGGTTTTTAACCTTAACGGGTCAGGAATATCTCCCGAGTCAACGCCGAAGCCGTCCCCTTCATCCAGAACTCATTGACTTAGCAGAGTGCCTTGCGACGTGGCAGCTGACTCATCGCCAATTGATCGATGTCGCTTTATTGATTGGCACGGATTTTAACCCCGGCATCAAGGGTATTGGTCCTAAACGCGCGCTGAAAGCGATCCGACAGTATGGCGCGCTGGAACAGTTACCTGGAGATTTACAAGCCAAGCTGGATCTCCACCGCTGTAACACGATTCGACAGTTCTTTCTTCACCCTCCGGTGACAGCAGATTACGTACTTGAGTATCATGGATTGCAGGAAGCCGCTCTCCGCCACTTTCTCGTGGATGATCGCGCATTTTCCATGCAGCGCGTATCGACCGCCATCACCCGGATGAAAACCGTGTATACTCGTCGAACGCAACGAAAACTTCTCGACTGGTGGCCACAAACCGAGGTATCCACCGACGAATAGAAACCAACCAGTTGTCCAAAGGTTAAAATAGCACCAGAACGAGAAGGTGCTCGAGGCGAGCATATGGCCAAGAATATCGAAGCCTATCTGTTATGCGTGACGCAAGTGGGACTCGAACATCAAGTTGCAGAGACCTTGCAGTCGATGGACGCTGTCGTATCGGCTGAGGTGGTCTATGGTGAATTCGATATTGTGACTACCATTGAAGCCCCGGATCTTCGATCCCTGGATGCAGCGATCACGAAATTACGTCAAGTCACGGGAATCGTCCGGACAATGACGTTAATCGCTGGATAAGTAATCCACCCGTTTTCTTTTATGTTGTCGCGGTCCTCGGGGTTCCTAGAGGATAAGTGTGTCCCTGCTGAACAGTTGTCACAGAGAAAGGCAAGGTTTGGAAGAGGTGCGGCTGTTCCGTATGTATTGGAAACACTCGATCGGGACGGATTTGGGTAATCATAGCTGTTAACTCTTGTCGGTTAAGATGCCCCGAGGCATGGAGTTGATGAAATGTGATCCCGAAATGTTGAAGCCAGTTATGCATGACTTGATCTTCAATATCTTCTTCGCTGAAGGGTTCACTCATACTGTGAATGAAAGAGCTTCCTCGCTGCGGCTGGATATCGATGAGTTCTCCAAACTGATAGAAACCAAGATCCATCACAAGATCATTTTGATGGTGTTGCACGTATTGACCGGTAACCAGTTTATCCATGAACCCGCGCTCCCAGCGATAATAGTCCGTCTCCGCGTAAGTTCCTGTGTGTTTACGTCGGTAATAGACTAGAATAGTATCATCAGTAAGAGGATTCGGGAGGTCGAGCTGTTCATCATGTCGCAGCATAAAGAGGAGATGTGCGAGTCGCGTCGAGATTACAATCTGACGTCCGCTCGCTTGCGTCACCTCATACATAGTGCGAAAGCGATCCATGTCGCGCCCGTAATGAGTGACACACACGATCTTCTCGGTCTCCGAGATGATCTTATGGCAACGCTGTTTCACCTCTTCTTCAGAATAATTGATGCGCGAATCCACATCGAGCATCCGGGTGCCTTCAGTGATTAATGCAATCGGATCACTCGCCACCGCACGTTCGATAAACTCCTGCGTCATGTCAGGTTTTGGGCCATGAGCACGAAGATCCCCTGTATACACAATCGTCCCTTGAGACGTGTGAATGAGGAAGCCATAAGCCCCCGGTATCGAGTGATCGACATGGATGGGCTCAACCTGAAGCCCGTCCAATGTGAGTGTATCTCCTGTACGAAAGGTGCGATACTCGTGAAGGCCAAACGAAAAGGGCGTAGACGCCTCCTGAGACTCCATGAAGAGCTTTGTACACGATCCACAATAGATCGGAATCCTCGGATCCAGAAATCCAAGCTGTCCGACGTGATCAAAATGGGCATGCGACAGAAAGACCCCCTTGAACTTTGGAGTAGTATAAGGAAGGGACGTCTGGGACAGATATTCGTCTCGATATAATCCTTCAATCGATGGCAACAAATTGAACTCGAAATAATCGCGAACGCCATATACTCGTCGTGGCCTTAGCCAATTCACAAAGAATTGATTGCCATACGAGAAGGAGTGCCCGAAATCGAAGAACAACGCGACGTCCTGATCCCGGACCAGAATCTTATTACCACCAATCTCATTCACACCTCCGTGAAACACTATTTTAGTCATCCTCATACCTCAAAGAACTGAAGTCACAAATACCTTGCGACCTGAACGGATCCGAACTCAGGTGGTTCAGCACATATACACACACGTAATCACGAATGAAAACAGAGTAATGAGAGGGAAGTACGGTTAAGAGGAGGCGACGGAGGAGGAAACGCCGCCTAAGAGTTCAATGAGGTCAAGAAGTTGCAGAACTTTCTGCTTTCTTAACCGCCCCTGCAGCGAGACCGCAATCTTGTTCCCCGTTCGATCTCGAGCCTCAATCGTGATTTTATTCGACGGCAAAATCATCACCAAGTTAAACGAGCATATCTACTCATAGTCTTCAAGGTTCGCTACACAGGAGAAATACCGAGAAAGATGGAGAGGGCAAAGACGGCAAAGTAAATGGAAGCCAGCGTGATCGCGGATAACGCGAGCGTAGAGATGACTTTTGTGACTGGCATTCTCTTCATCCTTGGTATATCTACTCTATAACCCAGTAATAGCTCAAAACCTCATCGACAGAACGAGGGGTTAGTGAGAAGTATGCATGTGTTTACAATATGTATACAAGAGAACATGTCCTGCCTTTTTTAACATAAATACGATAACAAATTCAGGATGAATGGGTAACTGATTCCCTGAATGGTGGGGTTACACATACAGGCTGGTGCGCTGGGTTGTCGCGGGTGTTGTTCGGTCGCGTTCGGCGATCAATGCTTGCGGAATCTTTGCTTGATGCTTCGTGGTAATCTCAATATCGTATTCCACGAATGCCTGCGTTAACCGCAGAATACCCTCCTCCATGTGTTCCAAATCTTCATCGGAGAAATAGGACATGAAATTCAAGTTCTGAATCCAACCACGCCATCCATGCAGGCTCATATCGAGAACGTTGAGGGTAAAGAGAATCTCGGTAATTCGCTCTAAACGATCTTTTGGTTTCTGCTCGAGGAAGGTTTCAATTTTCTTAAGGATGGTTTCACTTTGGTGAATCCAATGTTCGACCATAAAGGATCGCCAGCTAACTAGGACGAAGATGGGGTGCCCTCACGGATCTGTACCATGCCACCCGTCGGGAAAGATTTTTTGACTCTCTCTTCATTATATAAGAGGTGAGGCTCGTTCAGGGATTTATGCATGCAGAGCAGATCAACGTGATTGCGGGCAAAGAATAATGGTCTACGCCAAGTTTTAGAAGTTTATAACATTCTACTAGCAATTCCGCTCTTTTTGAATAAAGGCATTAGCATTCTTAAATCCATGAATGATAGCAAAGCGTCTTTTGGAGATATCTCTAGGACTGTTGGGCGTATTATCATTCAGATGATTCGCTTATATAGACAAGTTCTCTGCTACTGTCTTAGCGCGTGGAAAAGATGGTTGAATATGTCAAGATTTCAGGGTCGCGTACGGATGCTATGCGATATTAAAGTACGTATTATATACTTTATATTTATATATGTTCTCGGGCATCTGTGTTGTGAGCGATGGAGTCGACACAACCTCACCTCTATTGCTAGATGATCTCAACCATCTCGATCCATCGCTTCATCTCCGCTTACGCATCCTGCTGTACAGGACGCAGTAACGAAAGGCTTATTCGTGAAGATGAAATTGCATATGCTATAGGAGACGTCACGATGTCTGATGACCCCCAAATTGAGCTGTTGAAGCGGCGGAAACTCCAGCTTTTAAAACGCCGACTCCTCATCGAGAAAATGGAGGCGGAGAAAAAAGAAGAGGAAGCTGATGTGCCGAGTACCCCTGCTCCCCCGCCACCACAGCCTATAGACGTGTTACGACAAGTCTTTGTCGGACGCGCTTGGGAAGTCTGGAATGCTGCGATGGCCCAATATCCACAAGTTACCAAAGAACTCGAGGGAGCATTGGTTAAACTCATCAATTCCGGGCGGCTCCGAAACCAAATTACTGGCGAACAACTCTTCTGGTTCTTTCGCCGCCTCGGTGTTCGAGTCCGCCTCAATACGAAAATCCGGATTTATGAAAGTGGCGAGCTTAAATCCATCGCCGACAAACTCCGTGATTAACGCCCTGTCAAATCACGCGCACGTATTAAAAGATAAAAGCAGGAAACCCTACATATGTAAAGGAATATTCAGATAGCGCATGGAGGATAAACTATGGCGTCGCAATTACGGAATCCCCTCATCATCATCATTATCGCCATCATCGCTGCGGTCATTGTCATTTCAAGCTTGGGAGGTCTTGAAACGCCTTCTCCTGAAGGCTTAAGCATCTCTAATCTCACTCTTGAAAATGATAGAATCAAAATGGGAGAAAATACGACTCTGACAGTCGAAATCGAAAATACCGCTGATACTTCGAAAGTTTTTGAATTACGAATTATGTATACCGCTGAGGATTTTGTGTTTTATAATCCATTAACTGGGGAGCAAATGACGAATATCCAAACTAATCCGAACAATTATACCCTCATTCATCCCACGAAAGGTGTCCTCGATAAAAAAACCACGATCCCTATCACCGTCCAAGGTCCGCAACCTATGGGACAAGAAGAAGAAAAACTCATCACGGTACTGGTGTATTCGATTGACGACAATGTCGCCTCACTATCCAATAAGAGAGTCATCTCGATTACGGTTACCTTTAACTAGTATGTGATCTGGCCACTTTGGACAGCTCAACGTGTGCGGATTTGGGTATCATCCATCTGACCTTGTTGCCCTCAGTTTCTTCAAGTATCTATTAACGTTTATACAAATATGGAGTGGTGCATACGATCGTGGTATCCATTGAGCTGCAACTTCTCATCTTCAGCGTGAGCGGCGTCATGTTAAAACTTGCGGATCATTGGGGTGAGCTTGGGCGCAAGTTTCCGGCATATTTCTCTGCGATCCTAACTGCAGGCTCTTTTGGACTCTTGGCAGCGCAAGATCCGTTGAATGGGGCTTTGATTTTTGGGTTATTACTCGGCGTGATAGTGGCGCAGAAAGTCGATCGTATGAATTTGAG
>JAOZHK010000021.1 GCA_026014905.1 Candidatus Bathyarchaeota archaeon | reverse complement strand
CGAACAATAGAAGGCTTGACAATCGAACGGCGGGCACAGCTCAATGAAGCGATACCTGATGACGTGCTTGCGGAAATTAAGCAATGTCATGTCATTCTCAAGGGTCCGACGACGACACCTATGCGTGGTGATCCGTGGCCAAACATTGAAAGCGCAAACGTTGCTATGCGGCGGGAATTAGATCTCTTTGCCAATGTACGACCAGTAAAGGTCCCATCGCAAGGGATTGACTGGGTTTTCTTCAGAGAAAATACAGAAGGCGCGTACGTGTTAGGAAGTAAAGGCGTCGATGTGACTGAGGATCTAGCTATTGATTTTAAAGTCATTACCTCGCAAGGTGCAGAACGCATAATCAGATTAGCTTTCGAATATGCTCAACAGAATAACATCAATAAAGTCACTGTCGTCACCAAAGCTAACGTTGTCAAAACAACAGATGGAAAATTCTTAGACATTGCACGAGACGTTGCACAAGATTACCCATCTGTCCAATGGGATGACTGGTTAATTGACATCATGACCGCGAAACTTGTCGATCCTCAACGTCGAACACAATTTCGTGTAATTGTATTACCTAACCTGTATGGTGATATCATTACGGATGAAGCGGCTCAATTTCAAGGAGGCGTTGGTACTGCGGGAAGTGCCAATATCGGAAAACGCTATGGGATGTTTGAACCCATTCATGGCAGCGCTCCGAGAATGGTTCGAGAGGGACGAGCACAATATGCAGACCCATCGAGTGCTATTCGTGCGGCAGTCATGCTACTCCGACATCTTGGATTCACGTCCCATTCAGAAAGACTTGAAAAAGCAATGGATATTTGTGCAATTTATGAAAAAAGTGTCAGAATGACTGGGCGATCTGATGGCGCAACGGGAGCAGAATTTGCTGAGTATATCATGAACACAATCAATGATTCAGAACTGACGGCGAAATGGGAGCAGTACACTATTTAATTGCCAGTGTCTGCTCGTGCTTTTTCTATTCAGGCGTGTGTTGTAGTAATATAGTGAGATGGGAACATGTCCCCCAAGAGCGACTGGATTATCAGAGTACACGTCTGGGATGAAGAGGGGATTCAATTTGGTGAATTACGGTATGGTTCCTGCTTCGAAGACAGTGTGTTTGTTCGGACATTATCAGATAATGAGATCCAGGAGTTTTTTCGTCTTGGTGAACACGCCTTCCTCAGCAGAGTGAATGTGCATGGCGTGTATGTGCCCAACTAGCCAGCTGGTATCGTGAGTAAGAACCCGGGTTTACTGTTGCCAATATGGTTCGCGTTGTGTTATCGCGAATTGCATGGCTTGTTTCAGACGTTGCGGATCAAGCGGTTCATCATTGTTCGTACTGATGGGTACTAGATTATCATTTCGCAAGAGACAGGGCTTGATCTTCCCGTTTGATGTAATCCGGAGACGATGACAATTGTGACAAAACTCGGAGTTGTGCATGGGCCGGACCACTTCTATGGTCGCGATACCGTCAGCTCGTGAAAGCGTATATTGTTTTCGTCGGTGAAGATCGCGTTCAACGGTGCGTAATGCCTGATCTGCTAGGTTGCTTTCGATGTTCTGGAGATCTTGGTGATACGTTCTCCATGGTGTCCAATTATCGTTTTGAACTGGTTGAAACTCGATTAATTGTAGTATCGCGCCTTGTTGTGCGGTGTAATCGATCATCTGGGAAATTTCTGTATCATTGATCCCTTTTAAGACAACCATGTTGATTTTTACAGGATGTAAGCGCGCTTCGATAGCTGCTGTGACACCCTCTTTAACGTGGGCGACACCGTCAATTCCTGTGATTTGCTTGAAGGTTGAGGGATGGATAGAGTGGAGACTGATATTAACTCGGTGTAATCCGGCTGTTTTCAGGGGAGATGCTAATTTCTTTAGAAGATATCCATTAGTGGTTAACGAGAGTTCGGAAGTGTGTCTGGCAATTCTGGAGATGATGTCGACGATATCTAGACGGAGTAATGGTTCTCCACCTGTTAACTTGATCTTGGTCATTCCAAGCTCGGAAGCAGTTTTCGCGATGGCCTCGATTTGCGGAGGAGTTAATTCTCGGTCCTGAGCAGTTTGCCCTTCTTTATGACAGAAGAAGCAATCGAAGTTACACTGTTGAGTTAGTGAGATACGAAGGTTAGAGACGTAGCGACCATAGCTATCCACAAGACAGCGTGGAGAAGACAACGTAATCGAGTCCACCAAATGTCAACAGCCTTAACGAGTGTGTGTTTCACACTACTCATATGCATACTTAACTGTTATGTTTTTTCATACATATTGATGAATGCGGGCAGCGCGCGCTTACGTCGACTCATGAAGTAACCTTTATAATCGGTACAGGAAAGAATGGAGCGTGATCAAAGATGAGCAGGGAGATCAAAGAGATCAGGGCCAGAGAAGTGCTCAATGTTAAGGGTTTTCCAATCATTGAAGCAGATGTCATTACTAAAGGCGGTGTTTTAGGGAGATCTGCTGCACCTGTCGGGACTTCTACAGGGAAGTACGAAGCCGTTACCCTCACAGATGGAGGAGAGAGATACTTTGGTAGAGGCGCTTTGACAGCTGTCAAGAATGTCAATGAGATTATCGCCCCCGAATTAACAGGTAGAGACGTAACGAATCAACGAGGCATAGATATCGCCATGATCAAGCTTGATGGAACAGCGAACAAGTCTCGCCTCGGCGGGAACGCGATTTTAGCCGTGTCCCTGGCTGTCGCGCGGGCAGCAGCGGCTAGTATGGACATTCCACTATATCGATACTTAGGCGGGATGACTGCTTGCATTTTACCGGTCCCCTTCTTTGTTACCATATCCGGCGGAAAACACCATCGGAGTGATACAAACATAGAAGACTATCATCTGATCCCCTGTGGAGTGAGAACATTTCCAGAAGCACTATACGCGGTACGACAGATCTACCATGAACTGGAACAGATCTTCGAGAAGAAATACGGGAAACAAGCTGTGAATTTCGCGCCAGATGGAACATACGTCATCTCCACCATGCAATCAGATCGAGAACCCATGGAAGCGTTGACCGAAGCCATTGAGCAAGCTGGATATGGAAAAAAGGTGGGATTCCAGTTTGACGTCGCTGCCAGCAACTTCTACAGTGAGGAAAAGAAGAAATACATCATCTCAGGAAAGGAGCAACCGAGAGAATTTCTCATTGATTTTTACAAAGACGTTGTTTCAGACTATCCTATTCTGTCGATAGAAGATCCCTTCGACGAAGACGATTTCGAAGCACATGCCATTCTGAGAAAGGAACTCAAGATCCAGATCATAGGAGATGACCTCTTTGCCTCAAATCCTAAACGGCTGCTACGTGGAATCGAAATGGGAGCAGCTAACGCGATGCTTTTCAAAGTCAATCAGATAGGAACACTCAGCGAAGCAATGGATGCTGCTCACCTAGCCTTCGCAAACGATTATGGTGTGGTACCATCACCCAGAACCGGTGGTATAGGAGACACGTGGGAGGTAGATATGGCAGTTGGACTAACCTGCGGTCAAGCGAAGCTGGGTTCTGTGGTAGGTAGAAACTACAACTATAATTATCTACTCAGAATAATGGAAGATCTTGGGAACTCAGCTAAATTCGCTGGCGGAGAATATATCAAGACGGGATAATACGCGCGCCTATGTAAATGAAATCTCTACATCCCGATGGAACGTTGTAAATCCGCTTCGATCTTTGACATCGTTCCTGCATTATATGAGGTAAAGCGATAGGTGCGTCCTATCACGTCTATGATCACGAGGTGTTGCGGAGTTTCACGACGGACTTGCGAGATGTCGTGGTATGGAACTTCGAGATGTACATGATAGTGCATTTCATAACTTTCCGTCGCGGTCATGAAAATCAATGTGCTAGGTGATAACAGCATGATCCCATCCTTATGTTCGTATTCGATTCGATAGCTTTTCACACCGTGATCGTGAGATACACAGACTGGATCTGCGACGTTGGAGAATTCTGGCATAGTTCTACATAAATGATGAAGGATAAAAACTATGATAATCTAACGCGCGCGAATAATCTATATTAAATCAGAATCAACCCAAAAATGGGACCTTTCGAGACATTTTGAGACATTCTGGGACAGTAAATCGATTCGACAATAGCAGGTATTCAACGTGTGCGCGTGCTTATGGAGTGTTGCCGTGAAAGCTAGATTAGCGGTATCAAGTCGTCTAGAAGATAGTTGATGAAATCTTCAACTGTGCTTTTGCTGAAAAGGGTGATCACGCAGTTACGCGTAATTCCGACAACAATTTGTCGTCGTTGAACTTCGAAAACCACATACCAGATTTTTCCATGTTGAAGGTATTCCTGATATAGCTTGGTATCGGCTAGGCTGGATCCTGCTAAACAAAGCTTATCCACACTTGGAATGTCAACATCATCAAACCAAATCAACTTTGTTGCTTGCGGATTCGATTCATGGAGTTCCTTCAAGGTTTCAGGGGTTAATCGTGCTTCGCGAATACTCCAGGGCTTGAGGAAGATAACGTCACTCAATTTATTGGCAACGTGACTGGTGAGAAGTTTTCGCACGCCACGAGCGACGGAAGGTGCCATTACAATTAAATAAGCCTTCGTGTCGAAGGATTTGATCCAGAAGGGCGCTTCCTCAGTTACCGGGATTTCTACCAGGTCGCGTCGGTATTGTCGGGGAGTAATGAAATCGCGACTGAAAATCCCGGATATAGAGTCATTGTCTTGTTGAAGCTCCAAAACTTCGGAGACAAGGGTCACGGTTTCACCATTAACGGGTGTATAGTGATCCTCTTCATGATACTCATTCAGCCGCTGATATATTGTTGGTAACTCAACAGCATCTTCCGTAAATTCAAAAATTTTAGCGGGTAAAACCAATTTGGTCACAAAAGTTTATGGTGATTGAAAGATAGAATGCTATTATCAGGGAAACGATAAATGTATATTAATTTAGCGTTGTTTTCAGTAGCGTCAAAGCCGCTACGCGCGCGCGTATAAAGATTCAGAAACATAAAAAAGATATAGAGCAAAGAAATCCATTCCTTTGACAACAATTGAGGAGTCGCAAGTGATTCAGGTAACCGTGAAATTCTTTGCATCCTACCGTGAAAGTGACTCAGATAAAATGTAACTCGTTTGAATCGCCACGATAGAATACATTTGGATGAAAAAGGATTCACGATCCAACAGGGAACGAGATTAAAGGAATTAATCCAGATCGTACTCTCGACATTCCCAGAACTGAGAATAAATAAGGATGAGATCATTATCTCCATCAATAAAGAATTTCTCAAAGATAAGAATCCAATATTGCGGAATAGCGACATAGTCGCAATTTTTCCTCCTGTTAGTGGTGGGTGAAGTGATCACAATTCAAGAAGTCGATTTTTCTATAGATGCAGTTCTCCAAGACATGAAGCAGCGTGAGAATGGGGCAATCGTTGTTTTCACAGGAATTGTACGAGGACAGAATGAAGGCTATTCAACCGAACGACTTGAGATCCAAGTATATAAAGAGATGGCTGTGGATCAGTTACGGAAAATCCGTGACGAAGCCTTCCAACAATTTAATGTCCATCAAATCAATATCATTCATCGGATAGGAATGCTCAATGTTTCAGAGAATATTGTATTAATCGCTGTAGGTGCAGGACATCGAGATGAAGCATTCAATGCGTGTCGATTCGTTCTTGAAGAACTGAAAAAGAGAGTCCCCTTATGGAAAAAAGAGCATACAATAGATGGTCAACACTGGGTTGAGGGACAGACGTATGAGTGATGCATCGCGTGACATGGTTCACATGGTTGATATTGCGAACAAACCCCGTGTATTGAGGGAAGCAGAAGCGGTCGGAGAAATACATCTTCAACCTCAGACGATTGAGGCCATTCGTCACAATCAGATCGAAAAGGGGAATGTACTCGCTGCTGCCCAGATTGCGGGAATTTTAGCGGCGAAAAAGACCTCAGAGATATTACCACTCTGTCATCCACTTCCTATTTTACAGACCAATCTTCAATTTGAATTTCAGAAAGATGTAATTAAAGCCAAGTGTTATGTATCAGCCCAATATAAGACTGGAGTAGAAATGGAAGCCCTTGTAGGCGTCAACATCGCTCTGTTAACTATTTGGGATATGGTAAAATACCTCGAAAAAGATTCTACAGGCCAGTATCCAACCACGCACATCAGCAACGTGAAAGTGATAAAGAAATGGAAGGCAGCATAGAGCCCCATACACACCCTCGAGATCAAAGCATCACCGCTGGATGCGCAATAGTCATAGTCAGTGACTCCCGGAATACAAACAATGACCTTTCAGGGAGACGCATCCAGAAAATCCTGGAAAAAGCGGGACATCAAATCGTGGATTTCCAAATTATTCGAAACGATCACATTCTGATCCAGAATAAGCTTATGAGCCTTCTTCATAATCAGAAGGTGCAAGTCATCATCACGAGTGGCGGAACAGGTGGCGGAAAACGTGATGTCACCGTGGACACGGTAAAGGAATTGTTCGAAAAAGAATTAACAGGTTTCGGAGAAGCTTTTCGACGATTAAGTTGGCCAGAGATTGGAGCGCTTGCAGCATTTAGTAGGACGACCGCGGGGATTATTGATGAACGCGTGATTTTTTGTCTCCCAGGATCTCCAGCTGCTGTTACGTTAGCCTTGGACCAAATTATTGTACCCAGTTTAGGACACTTGTTATGGGAGGCTACACGATGAGTAAGAAAACTCCATTTAAACAATTACTATCTCATGAAGATGCATTAAGCCTCATCAAGAGCCACATTAAACCAATTGAACGAACAGAACACGTACCACTGGAAGAAGCGTTTGAACGTGTTCTTGCCGAAGATATCGTTGCTGAACTTCATGTTCCACCCTTTAATCGATCCGCCATGGATGGATACGCGGTTAAAGCAGAAGACACGTTTGAGGCATCCGTTTTTAATCCGCAAACCCTCCAACTCATTGAAGTCATTCACGCAGGAGACACCCCGACACAGACGCTGGGAAAGAAGGAATGCACCCAAATCGCGACGGGATCACCGATTCCTCCAGGCGCTAACGCGGTAGTCATGCTGGAATTCACAAAGCAGAACAATAATGAGATCCAGGTGGCCCGACCAGTCTATCCTGGCGCAAACATCTCAAAAAAAGGCGAAGACATTCGAAAAGATGAAACAATCCTCATAAAAGATACGTATCTGACTGCTGCTAAGGTAGGTGTTCTTGCAGCTCTTGGCTTGAGCCAAGTTAAGGTCTACGAAGCTCCTCGCGTCGCAATAGTACCAACAGGTAGTGAGATACGGAAAGTTGGGTCCCAACTAGCCCCAGGACAGATATATGATATTAACTCCCACACGTTATCAGCTGTCGCAGAACACAATGGGGCAACTGTTACTCGACATCCTATTGTTTCCGATACCCGCAGTGCACTTAAGCGAGCCATTACCAGCTTGTTAGATCACGATATCATTATCATTGCCGGAGGAAGTTCAGTTGGTGAACGAGACCTTCTTCATGGTATCGTCCAGGAGTTGGGATCTATTCTCTTTCACGGAGTTCAAGTGAAGCCAGGGAAACCGACGTTATTTGGGACGATTCAAGAAACTCCTATCTTTGGAATGCCTGGTTATCCAACTTCATGCTTGAGTAATGCCTATCTTTTTCTGGAACCTGCTCTACGGTTGAAAGCACGCAAGGCGCCAAAAATAGCAGTGATTACAGAAGCTCAACTCGCTGAACGAATTGTTTCATCTTCTGGAAGAAAACAATTTCTGACAGTCAAAATTGAGAATAACGTAGCATCCCCGGTTTATCGGCATTCAGGAGCAATCACAAGCATGGCAAATGCAAACGGATACATCATTCTCCCGATAAATACAGATGTTATTGAAAAAGGCGATACTGTTCAAGTGTATCGACTAGATACGTGAAGTCAACCACCATACGTACTTTGGTGATTAGGGTTCCAGCTGACCATGGCTAACAATCGATATGGTACCATTTTTCCCAAGGCGTAATTGAGGTATGCCAGCATACTGGGCAACATGGCCGCCTTGAATTTCGACTTCGTCCCCAACATTCACTTTATCTATCTGTTGGTTCCATAAACTCAGTCGGATGGAGCCGGTATCATCCTTAATCCTCACGTTGGAGACAAAAGATGGTTCACCCCAGCGCGTGGTGACAAGGCGTCGCAAGGGCTTTTCTATCACAATAGCTTTTAAATTGACTTGTCGCATTCGAAATCGTAACGCGTCAATGGTTAGATACGAGCGATCCGGTTCTTCGATAAGATCTAGTTTAATGCCGTGAAAGAAATGGCGAAATCCGTCAGGATTCTTTAACACAGCAATATCAATAGGAAATTGCGAGACCACTTGCTCATTATTGGTGATGAGAAATATCCCTGACTGAGCATTCGTCTGTCGACAGGAAATGAGGTACCCCGATTTTTTAGCCTCTCCATGTTTCCACGCCTCAATAAAAGTGTCTAGGAGCTCATTGGGATCTATTTTGTACTTATTAGCTAAACACAGGATTGAGTCCCGTACCCGCAGTTCATTAAATCCTCTTCTGCCCAACAAACCACCTATCGCTTTTATTGCTGAAAAACAGCAGGAGTCAAGGTTCTACACCACAATAGAAATGAACCTTAATAAAGCACGTGGTAAATCCACGAGAAAAAAAAGAGGACATAGCGAGCCAAATAACAATCGATGGAACATATTATTCATTAGAAACGGACTCACGAATGGAGAAAAGAGATATAATGAGCTTTCTGCTATCTAGTAACATAGAGGGAGAACGATGTTATATCTTGGAATTGGAGAAATATGCACACAAGATTTCACTCACTTTTTAAAAAAAGGCCAAATGATTGGGGAAGAACGTAAAAAATTTCCGAATAAATATCCTAATCGACTAAATCTCGAAGACGGGCGTTTAGCTGAATTTTTCCTCGGAAAAAAAGGGATGATGCGGAATTTCATTATATACGAAACAAATGACCCTCAGCAACTTCTTAATCTCCAAACATTCTGGCTCCCTGAAATACAGTACACCTTCATACCGATCTTTCATGTGACTGAAATCAAGAAATCCTGGGAGGAAAAATGGGGCTCGACTTAGCGAGTCACGATTTACAAGACCTACGCGAGGGTAGCTACTATACCTTCCAGATTGCTGAGAGAGTAGTTGACTCCTGGATCCATGATAACGAGTTAATAGTAAAGTGACATACATAGCTGGTGTGGATGATGCAGGCCGCGGACCGGTGATTGGTCCCCTCGTCATCGCTGGTGTTCTTTTTCCCCACTCTCAAATAGCGAATTTGAGAATTCTCGGTGTAAAAGATTCAAAATTGTTATCACCCGCTCAGAGGAACATTTTATCTGAGGAGATATTAGCACGCGCAACGAGATCTCAGATCGCTATTGCGTGTCCTCGGGAAATTGATGAAGTCGTGTTAACTGGTAAAAAGTATCGGAAACTCAACTGGCTTGAAGCAAAATTGATGGCAGACGTTCTCCGAGATCTCAAGCCAGATATTGCTTACGTCGATGCGTCAGACGTTATTGCTCATCGATTTGGAGCGCAAATCACCGAGTTATTGCCCTTCAAACTTAAACTCATATCTGAACATCGAGCAGATATGACATATCCTATCGTTTCTGCAGCATCGATTATTGCGAAAACCCATCGTGACCGGATCATTTCACAACTTCACAGGGAATATGGCGACTTCGGAAGTGGGTATTGTAGCGATAAAAAGACCATCACATTCTTGAGTAATTGGATTCAAGAGCATAGTTCTCGAGAGCTCCCATGGTTCGTGCGCAAATCCTGGCGAACAATTAATCGATTAACAGAAGCGACCAAGCAAACCGCGATATCAGCGTATGTTACGATGGATGATAGCGCGCAACTACCATCAGATGAGCCGAATGATAGGGCTCCAGATCGATAGTTTGTTCGATGCTAAAGTCGTGCGACCGTAAATAATTAATCTCGTTTTGAAAGATGTGAGTTAATTTTCCAGTCGATCTAATACTTCGACCCTTAATCGCAAGTAGCGCATAGCTCCCCGGTTTTAGAAAATATCGCGCGTTATCTGATAATATCTTAGCCTGTTGAGGTTGTGCAATATCACAATAAATACAGTTCACCGCTTCTAGCATAAATTGATAGTTACTAGGACTTCGTGCATCCACAAGAATTGGGTACACATTAGTTCTTGACCTTGCTACTTTACTGATTAATTCGCGGAGAGGACGTGGAGAAAATTCAATGGCATAAATACCGCCGTCCAAGCCAATAATATCAGAGATATGACTTACAGTAGTGCCAGAGGCTGCACCGAGATAGAGAATTCTGTGTTTTGACTGAATCGGAAAGTATCCCAAGTGGCGCAAGACTGCGGCAGCTAATTTGCTATGATATGGATTCCAGAGACGATATTCTTGTTGATCGATTTGATGTAATCGTTCACCGTAGACTGAGCTCCCAGGGATTAAATTCACCGTCGCTAGACTCTGAGTTCCAGTTTCCAGAAGAATTTGATATATTCCGGTGTGAATGGGATGTGGCTCTACACAGAGGGTCATGAGTTATCGCCTTATCCGTCGGGATTGTGTCTTCCTTGAAACTCGATGGGATTGTTTTTTAATCTCATCAACGCGACGCTCAAAATCAGCCTTCAATACGTCTGATTTTCGTCCACTTCCGTAACAATCCACGCGCGCAGCAATCGCGATTTTTGCAGCGAGAGCCCGCGCGATTTTTCCTCGCACATGTCTTGGCGCTTGGTGAATACTCGGATGTTGAAAGATAACACCATGTTTGGGAGGTTTAGTCCCCGTTTTAAAAGATCGGTAGAGTGCTTTCTCTGCCCCGAGTACTTGGATTTTGCTCGCTGATTTTTTAGCTAGTTGCTCTAATCCACCTACTGTAGCGATCAGACGCGCCCCCAAGGTCGGACCGGTAATATCGAGAAGGTTAGGTGCGATCTCGCTCATGACTTGTTGAACATATTGTTCTAAAGGATGTCGTCTCTGTGAAAGTTGTCGTATTTGGAGTGTGAAATGCTGAATCTCCTTTAGGTCCTTTATGTCTATCTGCCCGCCCATGGAGGTTTGAGCGATTTGAGCGATATGTTTCGCTTTTTCTGAGGCTATTCCTTCGTTCTCAAGACGTTCAATTGTGAAGGATTCACGGACGAGTATCGAGTTGACTAAGCGAATGTAGGTATCATTATCGCTGAGGAGAGAAGCTAATTCGGGAAAGTAAAGACCATACCATTCTTTCACACGGTTCGTGAAGAGATTGTGTGTTTTATCTAGATCATCTAATACCATAATAGCTTGGGTTAACATCTGGTCTTTTTTTTCAGATTTTTCACGAATTCCTCGACGAGATAATTGAGATGTTAAAGTATTCAGAAGAATCCCTGCATCAGTTATTGAGGATAGATAACCGATGTTTTTCGCGATCGTCCATAAATTATTGCGGACAAAAGTCCCAGCTGTACTTGGAACTTCGACACTTATAGGGACAGAAAATTTATCCTGGAGTTTATTGGCTAGTGTTTGATTCTCAAAAACAAAGTGTGTGGCCTGCTTATGGAGTAGCCCGGTTAGGAATCGAGTTAATTCTTCGGTGATTACGTTATTCTGTAACTGTTGAAGGAGGGAAACATGCTTTTCAATAACTGGGGGAAAAAGAGCGGTATCAATAATCTCGAGATTGTCATTCAAGGCGAGAATCCCATATATGCAATGCACAATTGCTACTTTCAATTTCTGTTAAACCACTTGTGTGTTATTCCATTCATTCACTGTTATTAGCATTTTTTGATGAGGGAGCATCTTTTTCGAATTCGTTAACTGGTTATTTTGCATCTTGATCTTTAGAGTTTCCCTTATTCTGCACAGTTTAGTGAAGATGTAAACGTTGAATTTATTATCTCTTTTTATATAGTCTTGTGGTAGAACCATTACTTGTGAAGAGAGATAATTGACATCCAATATATCAATGTGTATCGCTGGAGTTTCTCTTCGAAACCCAACCATCCTAGCTGCCGGAGTTTTAGGTTTAACATCGGCATCACTCCTAAACGTTTGGAAAGCGGGAGCAGGAGCAGTTGTCACGAAATCGGTGGGAATTGAGGCACGAGCCGGGTTCAAAAACCCTACGGTTGTCGATGTCGGCTGTGGGTTTATTAATGCTATGGGTCTCCCGAATCCTGGCGTCGAGGAATTTCTTGAGGAAATCCGAACGTTAAAACAGTGTAATCCACAAGTTCGGGTAATAGCAAGCATCTATGGTGGATCTCTGAAGGACTTCATGCGTACAGTTGAGGGGATTGCTCAAACCGATGTTGATGCTATTGAGTTGAATGTCTCATGTCCCCATGTTAAAAAAATGGGGATGGAAGTAGGGCAAGACCCAGAACTTCTTCGAGAGATCGTGCAGTCGGTAAAAAGCACGGTAGGGTGCGCTGTGTTCACTAAATTATCGCCGAACACCTCGAATATTCAAAGATTAGCGTCGGTTGTTGAAGCGGCGGGGGGAGATGCAGTAGTGGCGGTTAACACTCTGCGGGCGATGGCTATTAACGTTGAGACAGGGCGACCGATCTTAGGGAATCGTGTTGGGGGGCTTTCAGGCCCTGCACTTAAACCTGTTGCATTACGGTGTGTGTACGAAATTGCGCAAACGGTCAGTATTCCTGTTATCGGCTGTGGAGGGATAATGAATTGGCGGGACGCGATTGAATATTTCTATGCAGGAGCTCACGCCGTCCAAATAGGCTCCGCTATTGCTTATACCGATGTAACAATATTTAGCGAGATTCCGAAGGGAATTCGCGCATTTCTTGATCTAAATGGTTATCGGAGTGTAAAAGAGATTGTTGGATTATCATTCAAGCATTGACCCACTACGGATCATCAAAGTAATTGATCACCGTAACGAATCTCCCGAGGTGAAATCCCTTTTTTTCCGAGACACCCAATGTCGTAACGCGAAGCCGGGCCAATACGTCATGATATGGATTCCTGGCACCGACGAAGTTCCGATGAGCCTTTCGAGAATTGATGAGAATGGCACCTCAAGCATCACTTTTAAGCGAGTCGGAGAAGGTACTCAAGCGCTGTTTAAGACAACTGTAGGCGAGCAACTTGGCATTCGAGGTCCTTTTGGAAATTGGTTTGAACTTGTGAAAGGTAAATGTTTAGTGATTGGGGGAGGTACAGGACTTGCTTCACTGCTCCCTCTCTTGAAGCAATTAGTTGTTTTAAAAAGTAGTATTACATGTGTTTATGGGGTAAAAACTGCGCAGCAACTATTATTTAAAGAGGAATTAGCGAAACTATTATCGAGCTCGCTTCACCAGCTCGTTATCACAACCGAGGATGGAAGTCAAGGTAAGCAGGGAGTTGTGACCAGGGTTCTACAGGACAACGTATTATCAGAATCTTTTGACATGGTGTATACGTGTGGGCCTGAACCGATGATGCGAACCATCTTTAATTTAACGGAATCAAGAGAACTCCCCATTCAAGTATGTATCGAAAGAATGGTTAAATGCTCGATTGGAATATGCGGAAGTTGTGCTATTGGTGAATATCGAGTGTGTCGAGAAGGCTTGATTCTCTCCGCGGAAAAACTACGTTCAGTTCTTGATGAATTTGGAAAATATGAAAGGGCTGAGGATGGCCACAAGGAATTTTATTCAACAACTTAGTTTTTACGCGCACGCGTGTGTCTGTTTTTCTTTTGAAGACTGATATAACTCTACAACACGTTGAATCGGGAGGGCGGCACGGATATTATTATCTCGTCCGATCATGGTGTCAGCGGTAAACAATGAATTCAAGATTGCCTCTTCAGTGGCAGCCGCTGTTGCGTGAAAGAGGGGATTCAGATATCGTTCATCATTTCGAATTCTATCTTGCGCTTCCGCTAGCAGAGAAGACTTTTTTTCAGTACGATAGGTAGTTGAGAAACCAATAATATAATCGCCACTACCATGATTTGCTATCCACCCCGTCCGAGTTAAACCAAGAATGGCGCGCTTCAAAACACGACGTAATTGTCGATGGGATAAAGGAGCATCAGTCCCAAGAATGATCATAATTGACCCTTCGTCGTGAAATTCTTCGTGCGCTAATAATTGACCAATAGGAACATTGTTGATAACGAGAGATCCGCCAAAATTAGATTGTACAAGAATACCGACAGTAAAAGTTGTCGACTCACTGATGACTTGACGTGACGCACTGCCGATACCCGCTTTGAATCCCATTGCACGAGTACCAGTGCCAGCACCAACATTCCCTTCTATCACGTGTCCTCCTTTTGCAGTTGACAGGGCTTCTAGTACATGCTGATCGTGAATGTGGAGACCTAAAATGTCATTGAGTTCACCATCATATGTTTCACCAACAACAGGATTAAACCACTGGATCCGATTTCTTAAGTAGGTATTATGAACGTAACGGACCAGAGCATTATACGCGGTGCCAACACTGAGTGTATTAGTGAGGAGAATAGGGGTATTGATTAGCCCATATTCCTCGATAAATGATAATCCTATAGATGTGCCTGCTCCATTGAATACATAACACGCACCTTCAACAGGCGTATCAATAAGGTTATGTGTCTGGGGAATGATGGCTGTAACACCTGTGCGCACAGGACCACGCCCAATCACTAATGCTCCGTCACCATGAATTAGTGTTTTATGACCCACTAGCACTCCTTTTACATCAGTGATCGCATTATAGGAGCCCTGCGGTAAGGTATCTATTAATATTCCCGTATCGCGAATTCGCAGTCTTGAACTCATACCAGTGTACTAAAGCCTGAGATTACAAATAGCTTACTCTCGATGATAAGAAAAAAAAGGCGTGTGTATCCGCTAGTCCATTCCAATAAGCGTAAAAGTGGATTTAACATTGGATATTTTTCGAATATTCCATGTAACAACTTCTTTCAAATTCTTCATGGAATCCGTGTAAACTTTGACTACAATGTCATAGACTCCATACACTTGGTGAGCTTCAACGACACTGTTTAATTTCGTGATCTCTTTAAGTACACTATCATCGGTACCGATTTCAGTATTAACGAGCACATATGCAAGAGGCATATTCTCTCCTCCCGGGTCCATTCATTTAAAATTTATCGAGTAATGAAAGATGCAGTCTCGACACGCTTTTCCCATATAAACGTTTAGATTATGCATCAACCAAAGTCTGAGAAATAAGCGGAATAACATTAAAGTGAAAGGACCGGAGCAATAAATCTGATATGTCAAAAGAAGGCTTAAAAAATCGAGTCATGGAGACTATCGATGATCGCGCCCAAGAGATCATAGCGATTGGAAAAGCTATCTGGAAAACCCCTGAGCTAGGATTTAAAGAATTTCAAACCACGGAATACGTGAATGCAAAGGTACAGGAGATGGGTTGGAGGACAAAGTCACCTATTGCACTAACTGGATTAAAGGCTTATTTAAAAAATCAACAATCTCCGGCCATCGGGATCATCGGAGAACTGGACGCTGTACGCTGCCCAGAACATCCAGCAAGTGACCCCATTACAGGAGCGGTACATGCTTGTGGTCATTGTGCACAAATTGCCAGCATGCTTGGAGCAGGATTCGGTCTTACAGATAGTGGAGTCATCGACAAGTTAGCAGGAAACGTCGTATTGATCAGCGTTCCTGCAGAGGAATTTCTGGAAATTGAATATCGAAGAAACTTACAAACGAAGGGGCAAATCGAATTTTTTGGAGGAAAACAAGAATTCATCCGACTTGGTGAGTTCAATGACATACACATCAGCTTAGGAACACATTCAGGATCCGAACTTCAAGGGAAACTAGGATTTGGAGGATCCAACAATGGATTCATCGGCAAACTCGTACGTTACATTGGACATGAAGCCCATGCTGGAGGAGCACCTCATAAAGGAATCAATGCTTTAAATGCGGCGATGCTCGGCCTAATGGGCATCCATGCTCAACGAGAAACCTTTCGAGAAGAAGATTTTATTCGCGTCCATCCAATTATCACTAAAGGCGGTGAAATTGTAAATAACGTCCCTGCTGACGTTCGGCTTGAAACCTATGTTCGAGGTCGAACAATCAACGCCATCACACAAGCAAATCACCGAGTGAATCGCGCGCTCCAAGCAGGAGCATCCGCCATTGGCGCGAAAATCGAGACACTGGAAATCCCAGGATATATGCCCTATCAACAGGCTCCGGAATTAGTTGAACTTTTAAAAACGAATGGGCATTCTCTCATTGAAAAATCTCTAATTTCAAATGAATCCCACAGTACGGGGTCAACAGATCTCGGAGATGTCTCATGCATTATGCCAACGAGCTCCTTCAAAATGGGAGGATGTACGGGTGCTGCCCATGGTCGCTCATTTCAAGTCGATGACGAATATCTTCAGTATGTACTACCAGCCAAACTACTGGCTATGACCTGCATTGATCTCTTATACAATAACGCGAAAAAAGCAAATACGATTATTTCATCCTTCACTCCCACCATTTCTCCCACCAATTACGAGAATGTCATGCACAATATTTTCAAGTAGAGTAGCAGAGGCTCAACCATGGCAAAATTTCAAGCCGTTATCTTTGATTGGGATGGAACCCTTGCGGACACCCGACAAGTACTTGTTGCCTCGTTCCAGCAAGTTCTTAGAGAAACCGGATGTCGAGTAAAGGATGAATTTATTGAACGACGAATCGGGGTTGGACCGCGATTAATTTTTCGCGATGCATTAGAAACCTGTTCAATGTCATGGAGCCCGCAGCTACTCACTCAGCTTCAACAACGGAAAATTCAGATTCAAATCACCATGCTCGATGACATTCAGTTATTTCCAGGCGTCATTACGCTTCTTCAAGCGTTAAAAGGTCAAGTGAGAATCGGTCTAGCCACAATGAGCAACCGCCCAGTTATTGAACGTACATTAACAAAGCTCGGAGTTCGAAACTATTTTCCTGCTGTCGTCACATTTGATGACGTCATTCACTCGAAACCAAATCCAGAGGTTTTCTTGACATGTGCAACATTACTGGATTGTCAGCCCGAACATTGCGTAGTGGTTGAAGACTCGATTTTTGGAGTGGTCGCAGCAAAACAAGCTCGCATGAATTGTATAGCTGTTACCTCCGGAATGTATTCACGTGAAGAATTGGAGAAACAGAACCCGGATCTAATAGTGGAGACCTTAAGTGAATACACCGAGATCTTTCATTACATTATCTAGAAGAAGAGCAAGCAGATAGACGCGCGCGTAGTAACTATGCGATATACATATCCTTTGAGGGATTCCCTGTCGAAAGTGCCTTGCCGAGTTGGCTGCGGGGACGAGAGTCATTGTTGGTCTCCAGATATCGATCAACTTCTTGCTGGAGAGTGTTGAAGTCAATTGCGATATCACTGATTTGTTGTAGTTTCTTTAGAATTCGATATACAGCAGGTGGATAAAGGTCTTTTATATAGTAAGGCACTCCACACCATATACTAATCACGTCAATATTCTGCAGTTTGCCCTGCCATGAGACTTCACTATAGATACTTGTCGGACCGGTGTAGTTAGTGAGAATGACCTCTGCTTGCATTATCTCATTGATTAATGTTGAGTTATTCGTTGATGCTGAGACGGGTAAGGAATCTACCGAAGCAATATCCGTTAAATATCCACCAATAGTGAAGATACGCTGGACATTCTGATTTATAGCTAAATCCAGAATCACAGTAGCATAATTTGCCCACTTTATATGAGGTTCAGTGCCTTGTAGTAACAATAAATCTGTTTCAGCTTCTGGATCTTTCCAATAGAACAACTCGTTCTTTGGAGGATGATAGGATTCCATGATACCTTGTTGAACTGTAACTTGCGGTCGTTCAATCTGGTAATGATGATATTGATCAGAAAGAATTTCTCCAAAACCAACGGCTTGAAAAGAATTTATGAGGTGTTGTAAAGTGTATGTAGAGACTTGCCCAGCATTTCCCCAGCCGTGTAACCCTATCAACATGATACTGTTATTGAGAGCAATGTTATCGTGTAAACGCAGTATTTCCTTCATTGTTATCATCTATTGGACACTTCGTTGAATTGAACACTGATTCTATTTAGATTATCGCTTTCCTCCATACGTATACTACGAGTGATTCGTCGGTTAATGGCAGAGTGTGAGAGATTATATGTATTCCTATTTACGTCACAAGAAAGGGTTCTAATTCATTTTTATTCAGCGTTACACCTAGCCCAGGTTTTGTTGGGAGCTCAATGTATCCTTTGTCAAGTGGAATTGGATCACTGAGAACACGATCGCGCCAAGGCACCTCTCCGCCTTGGAACTCTAGGATTGAAAAGTTAGGAACACATGCACAAACTTGGATACTTGCCATCGTTGCTATTGGCCCTAAATAGTTATGGGGACAGAAAGGGATATGATAAGTGTCTGCGAGAGCTGCGATCTTTTTCATTTCGAGTATTCCTCCGGTGTAACAAATATCGGGCATAATGATATCTGCAGCCATCTGCTCAAATAATTCGCGGAACTCAAATCGTGTGAAAAGATGTTCACCGACGCATATGGGTGTATTGATGGTTGATGTTAAGTATGCTAGAGTCTTCATGTTCGCGCGGATTCGGGGTACAGGGTCTTCAATCCAGAGAAGATTACATGATTCGATCATTTTTGCTAATTTAAGGATTGCTGGTAAATTAAAAGACCCATGTGTATCAATTGCAAAATCGATTTCTGCTCCAATCTCATCTCTCACTGCTTTAATGATCTGAACAGTGAGCATCAGATCGGCGGAATCGAGTTCTCGATTAATGCGATGCATCGTGGGAATGTGGGGAGGATCAATGTCTGCCTTAATAGCAGTAAAGCCTTGGTTTACAGCATGTTTCGCTTTCTCTGCATAGTCTTCCGGAAGATATTTCGCGCCACGAAAGAAACCATCTAAATAGACACGTAACCGCTCATGGCACTGACCGCCCAATAAATTATAGATGGGAACTTGTAACTGCTTTCCTATAATATCCCATAAAGCTATCTCAATACCGCTTATTGCAGGGAGAAACGCTCCTGACCGGAAGGATTCTTCGAAGATTTTTTCGATATTAAAGGGGTTTTGGCCCTGAAGTTTCTTGCTTAGCTGGTGGATGGCCTCAACGACACCATTAATCGGTGCCGCTTCACCAACACCTGAGATGCCTACATCAGTAGTTATTTCGACCCAAATCCAAGGATATTTGGGCCAACCACGACCTTTAACCTGATATACTGTGGAACCTGTAATCTTCATATGATCACTTACCCAATATTGAACCTGAATTTTTTAATTAAGCTCCATTTAACGATCCGTCAAGGTAGTTGATAACGTTTCCTTCTTTCGTTAACATGTATACAATGCGTGCATCGTCGCGCTTCCGAGTGATGCAATGTCCATACTCAAGGAACTCTAGATGCCAGGATAAGCTTTTCACATCTATTCTTAATCTCGTCGCAAGTCGTTCCGCGGTCATATTTTGATTCCTGAGGATTACGAGAATCTTTTTCCGTAGCGGGTGATTAACTGCTCGTAAATATCGCCTATGGTACTCTTTCTCTTCCTCCATTGAGCGTTTCGCCACTAAATCCCCTTTCCTCTACTTTTCAAGATTGTCCAAAGGCTAGCTAGTGAATATAGACTTTAGGTTATTATTTGTGTTACTTCGTTTTGAATCTGCTTGGCTGTTTTTCCGGATTCGAGGAGTTGATAACGGGCATATCCTTCTTTCCCAGTTATTTTTGTAGAAACAAGTTCGATGCCTAAATGGGTCGGGTGAGTCTTGATGGTGATATATGCTCGTACAATATTCGCAATCGTAGCCTCCTGGAAAATGAATCGTTCATCCTGAGTTTCGATGATAGTCCGCAGATGTTTATGACTGGCAGGAGCTCCAAGTAGAACTCGACTAATATCCTTATTCCGATAAACTTTCGTTTTCATTACCATTATCCTACACTCCTTGATGAGTGAATAGCAAGCTAACTCAATTAATAAATATCCACTAAACGTTTAGGAATTGTACATCAGAATAAAGATGTCGTACAACTTGACTGGCAATAGATTTGGGTCGAAGTGGTAAGGGTTCATTAAGATTGAACCATGTTGCAGCAGCTAGCTCTTGTGAGGACGAGATTTTATTTTCTGACGTGCTTGCTTTAAACCCAATCATCAGAAGATTTTCCCGATGGATAAAAGTACGAAGTATTGTTACATTATTAATAGTGATTCCCACTTCTTCCAGGATCTCTCGTTTAGCTGCATGTTCAGCTGTTTCACTGGACTTGAGGTGTCCGGCAATAAGCCCCCAATAGGAATGAGTCCATTCAATGCTTCGAGTTAGTAAGATTCTCGATCCGTTGAGGACAGCAACGATTATTGCTGGTGAAGGGGAATTGAAAAAAACGTGATCGCATTGATGACAATACTGTTCATTACTCCCATCATAAAGAAGTTTGAGAGTTAATTTTTTTCCACAATAGCAACAATACTGCATTATTACGTTAACTCAAAAAAATTCATGTTTTCCAGATATAAAAAGAGGAGAGCATATACGCGCGCGCGTATACAATGAGACTAAACATTATTTAAGCTAGGGAGAATTTTTGAATTGTTCGTGGACCCCGATCGACTTTTGCAGATGTTAATGAAACTTCTCCAACATAGATGTCTCCTTGAGAGTCCACTGCAATTCCGTGAGGAGCTAGAAATAAGGGATCCGTGGTTTCGTGGGCTTCGTTTCCCCAGCGTGTGATTAATTCACCATCAATCGTAAAGATACTGACACGACGGCAGAGCTCTGAAACATAGACAATGTCATTCTCGTCAATACATAAATCTGTTGGACGGAACACGTTGGTCCATTCAGAGACAAAATCGCCACTCGTGGTAAAAATCTGTATTCTACTATTTTCACGGTCAGTCACCCAGACACGATCCTGACGATCGACCCAGATCGAATGGGGAAGTCGAAACTGACTGTGTCCTGCTCCGGGTCCTCCCCAAGAAAACAGTAGTGTTCCATCTGGTGTAAATTTATGGACACCAGCATTCCCATATCCATCTGAAATGAAGATATCGTTAGTTGAGGAGAGTGCGACTCCTGTCGGTCGATTAAATGGTGGACCACGATGTGTGATGGAGGCTAGACTTTCAAATAAGTCAGATGTTGCTCGGTACCCCGTATCAGATGGTTGATCCTTGGTTCCCAGAACCATCAAGACATTACCTTGTAAATCAAATTTTGTGACTGTATGATTTTTATCATCAGTACAATAGATGGTATCATTGGGTCCCATGCAGCAATTATGTGCTCGTGTGAAGTGGCCCTCGCCCCATGTTGACAGGAAGCCTCCGCCTTTCGAAAAAATCATAACTGGATGGACACTGCGATTGAGAACATAGACTTGATCTTGCTCATCTATACCGATACCACATACATCCCTGAAGGTATCACCTTTGGGTAGTTGCACCCAATCTTCCACTAGTTTGTACGAATATTTTCCTGATCCATAAATCATTTACAAAACAGCTCCATGCTCAATTGTTTCGTGTATGATAACTATTTGTTGATGTAATTAAGCTTTTCAATAACTCACGCGCACGTGTGATATGCCACGAGCTATCTGGAATAAGGGACTTACACTTTTATAGGACATTATTGCATTACAAGGTCATGCTTCCTGAAGCATACGCGCGCGCGTATTGCGTTTTCAATCGGTTCCGTGTTGATGATTATTATTGACACCGTTCTTCCCCATCTCGAATTGGGGAAGAAAGAAAACGGCGTTATTAAGGCAACTATGTTAAAATCAGGATTATTGATTCTTATTGGAATTACAATTCATAATATTCCTGAAGGTGTTATTATTAGTACAGGATATACTCGTCTCCCAGAATTGGGAACATTAATTGCAGTCGCAGTCTTTTTTCACAATGTTCCTGAAGGCATCGCAACCGCCGTTCCTGCACTGTCAGTTGGTAGTGGAAAAAAACGTGTGTTGCTTACACGGTGGTTTCTGGTTTAGCTGAGCCATTTGGTGCGCTCTTGGGCAATACGATATTATCGAATGCCTCGAATGAAGCTATTGGTTTTTCTTTAGCGTTTGCTGCCGGTGTAATGACTTAAATAACCGCAGATGAATTGATTCCAATCGCTCATGAACATGGGTACAAGCATGCCGTGTCCTCGGGCATCTTGCTTGGTATTATATTCATGATGATTTTAAATATCATCTTGCTCGTGTAAAGAGTTGATCATTTGATTCTTCTATTTTCGCATATCAATGAGTTTTATTGCTTGTTGAACTGAATGTTCCTGAATGAGAATACACGAAAATGTAGAGATTTTCGTTCCTGGGAGAAGCCAAGCATCAGATAATAGACCAGCTTTTTCACAGCAGTGTGCTAGAAATTCGTCAGCGTCCCAGTTCCATTCGATTGGTACTTGGGGCAAAAGTAGTCCTTTGAATATTCCTCGTTCTATAATTAATCCATCGCGCCCAATTTGAATATGTTTAGGATAATCCGTGGCTTTTTTCACTTTAATCAATATTGGGAGGGTGAGGATACTGATCTCAATTAGTATTTTGTCTAACTCGGTAACGGAAATTGGTGTGAAGCGGGGATCACGGGTGGCTGCGCTGATTGCTGCGGAGATTGTAGCTTCGAGTAATGGAAGCTGTGGCTCAGGATAACCGATACAGCCTCGAAGCATTTTTTCCCCTGTAAGTTGGGTGGTGAGGGTGACGAATACGCCACGGGGTTGAAGGAGGTGTATTGGCGAGTTTGATGGAGTTGTGACTACCTGTTGGGTAGCTATATATTCAGTAATTGTTTTTCGAGCAAGATCGATGAGGAATTGTCCATCTTCGTTAGTAATTTGAAACTCCATTCTCATCTCATTTCCGACAATTTACTTCTGGGGAAAATATACGCGCGTTGACATGCGTCACTGTTTGGGAGATTCGATTCCAGTGGCTGCCTTGCCAATAAACTTTATTACAACTCTCGCATTGCCAAAACGCTGTAAAGCGACTGAATGTTCCTGGGGGTATTTCAGTTTGAATTGCTGTTTTGTCAACTTGCGTCAGACAGGCCCCACATAGTGCACAGCGAGATACTCTCGCATCAAGATGGAAGGATAAAGAAAATTGTCTTGCAATCTCAACTAATTTATCGGAAATCGTGTGACCCTGAAGATAGAGACCGAGCGTGCCTTGTTGTTGAGCTCGTTGATGGAGCTCGTGATCTCTTGTTAAGAGAATCCAGTTATTAGTTTGCGCTAGTGAAAGGAGTTGCTCATCAGAGAGTGCTTGATCATAGAATACAGGATGGCCAAGGATGCGTAGCCATCGAGTCAATCGCCCAAGCATGGCATCGGAGATAAATTGTAACATTTTTATTGACCCGGGGATGACGCGGATGCGACAAGAACAGAACCGCTTCCTGGCTGAGCGAGAATTACTCCATCCCGCATAACCGTTTTTCCGCGTATAATGACATGTATGGGTTTACCTATCACTTTCATACCGGTAAAGGGACTGTAATGAGCCTTTG
>JAOZHK010000278.1 GCA_026014905.1 Candidatus Bathyarchaeota archaeon | reverse complement strand
GGTGTTCCACTCCACATCATGAGAGGCTAATACACCACCGGTTCGCAAATGTGGCCATACCAGCTTGTATTCCTGGAGCATGTTACCATACGTGTGTTCACTATCATGAAAGAAAAAGTCGAGATGACCCAAACGTTCACATAAACTAGGAAGCAGTTTCCGACTCTTACCAAGAAGTAATTTCCAGTGATCATGAAGCTCTGCCGGAACTAACATGCCTGGTCGATCGCCATGAGCGCAGTACGCACTTTCATCGATAACAATCCCGGCATCAGACTGATACTTAGCATAAGGTTCATCAATGCTATACAATGTACCCACACCGTTATCCGCCAGCGCCTGCAAAATAAAGAGCGAGGAGGTGCCTAACCCCACCCCGGTTTCCACAACGACTCGTGGCCGGAAATGGCGACATAATGCATACAGTTGGGTGAAATGATATCTCGCGAGCTCAGCATGCGTGATGATGTCCCGAATCGTTAGCGGTTGCATCGTCTCAACGATGTGTTGTGTCCGTGCGAGAAGGTGTTGAGAATACCGCTTCACCAACTGACGGATCGCTCTTGATCGCAGAAGAATCATATTCACGCGGTACGAGTACACATACGGTTGTTGGGTAAATGCCTGGAGTGTGGTGTGCCACGATGTTACAGCCGATGTGATTAATCTCATACCGCAATCCCTGATCGTATAGAGTCCTGATGCATAGTAATAGCCCAAAATTCATGAAGCAGCGCTTAATATATTTATAGTAAACAAATGAGGCATACGCGCGCGTAGGAAACGGTATTTGCGACCTCGAGGTCGAATGACCTCCAGGCTACCAATACACATGTACCAGAATACCTCCTCTAACTTACGCGCGCGCGTGAAAGGTAAGCTAGCTAGCGTGGCATTAGTTTGCAGTTATTCATAACCCGATAAGGAACATCCGTACGTGCTGACTCGCTCGTACTCAATGAGAATAAAAAAAGAGGGAAAGGACATTAGGGGTTGTTCGTCAGCTACGACTCGATATATAAAACGATGCTGCCCACCGTTTTTTCGCGTACATTGATGTCAAAGACGGCATAGCCAGTGGATGAGGGTTGGAAACTCAGCGTGTAATTGGTTGACCCATAGCCCGCGATGGTCATTTGGTATGGGTCGGCAGTTAGGGCACTAATCGTGGCGCTGTCCACACTGCTGCCATGAACCAGGCTGAGCGAGAGAACCACGTATCGTGGATCATCGTCTAGATTCGCGATTTCGATCGTCAGGGTAGACTCTTCTTCAACAGTACCCATACAAACAGATGGAAACCGCACGGCGATGTCATTGACCTGAACCGTCCGTATTTCCTCCGATGATTGAGTTACTGTAGAATAGTTTGTGGCTGCAGAACTCCATGCTGTGTGTCCGACCATAACCCCAATCCCCGCGCCCATTACAAGTACAACGAGTAATGGAAGAAAGACACGGAATTGCCTCATAGATTGCGTATTCATTATTATCTCCCAAGCTCATGACGGGTCGTTATAGGTAAAAAAATTATGAAGCAGCAATCGATACGGGCGATATATTCGCGCGCGCGTGTGGATCCATTCCCCAGGCTTCGATGATCAGTTTCAGTTACTCAATCTTTGAGGTTTTCGTCTTTTGTTTAATACTGAGTCCGCTTTGGGTGCGCGCGCGTTTCCAGTTTCAATTAGCCCAGCTTTTTGATAGAGTCGGTGAACAACTGTCGAGATACTGATAGAGGATATCGGTTTGACTTGTGCAAGGCAGTGGCGGTCACGGATAAGAGGCGATGTATCGGTGATTCTTTCTCCTGGATAATTCTGTTTGTGATGCATATGCGATGTTCGAGGTTGTTTTCGATAGTCTAGATATTCCTTAAGATATTGAACGGCTTCCTTGCTGAGGAATGTATTGTAAGTACCGTATTTGCCTTTGGTAATTTCAGCTTCAATATGGATGTGTAGTGGAATAATGTCTGCTTCGAGATCTTGTTTTATGTGGTGGTATTGGAGTCGGGCTAACGTGCCAACTCGAAAACCTCCTAAGGCCATCATGCTGGGGATGACTTTATCTCGAATATCTGCGATCGATATGACTTTTGATAGTTCTGCTACGCGCGCGCGTTCCCTGCCAATCATATCTGGAGTACGTGGGTGCGCATAAGAGTGTTCTGAATACTTTTTTCACAAGCAGTTTGTACTTGCTGATCACACTAGGAGATGCGTGAGTTCACAGATTGTGTTGGTACTATCACATCATGAGAGAAGGAGTGAGGGCAAGAGAATGAGAAAACTACTCGGGTATTTGGTGATGATCATCGTTGTCCTGTCAGGAAATATTGTGTTGGCTACTGCAGAACGAACCATGCTAGTCGATAATTTTACGCGATACGTTGGCGACGATATGCCTGACTCCTCTTCTTTCGGGACGTGGGAGGTTATCTGGACCGGCTATGGAACAGTGAAGGCTGAACGAATCAACGGCAACCCCGTCCTACATATGAGCCCAAAATCTAGCACGGACTACTACGAAACGCATTCAACATTAGTTATTGGCGCATTTGCAAGTGGAGATATAACCTTTGACGTTGATATGCTCACCGTCGAACAACTTAGGATCAATAATGAACCGAATCCTTGGGAAGTCGCGTGGGTCATTTGGAATTACCACGATGCCGACCACTTTTACTATTTTATCTTGAAACCGAACGGATGGGAATTAGGAAAACATGACCCCGCATATCCTGGTGGCCAGCGATTTCTGGCAACAGGAGAGACCCTCTTCCCCATAGGAATCGAATACCACATCACAATACACCACAATGGGCAATCCATTACCATATTTGTTGACGATATTCCAATTGTTCAATACACAGATTATGAACGGCCATACCTTGATGGACATATCGGCTTATACTGTGAAGATTCCCACGTCCACTACGACAATGTAAAACTGAAGGCCAAATAAGAAACACGCGTGTAAACTCCAGTTAGCTAACCCCTATCTCACTGTTCCGTCGCGTGTTGGAGCGGAGTGCGCGCGCGTGGGGAATGTCGGCATACTATCGCACGACCAGTGTCGTTGTGGCGCAGTGTTGCCCTTGATGCAGGGTGTGGAGGGAAGCACCGACTCTTTACTGCACATCTACAATGGCAGCGTCCTCTCGCTACGGCTGTTCAGCGGCGCGATCGAACGCTTTGAACTATTCAATGAGATTGATGAGTACAAGCTCGTTCAGAAAAAGGTCATTCAATTACGATGCTATGTCGTGCGCCGACCCAGCACCCTAGACACAGAAGTCTTTCGTCATCGTGTACGCCAATATCTCGTCAAATCCGCCCGACTTAAATTGGAGGACAATCACGTC
>JAOZHK010000272.1 GCA_026014905.1 Candidatus Bathyarchaeota archaeon | reverse complement strand
GATGCCATCCTTATTGTGGTCATTGGAACAGTTATCGGAGGTTTGGTTGGTGCCTTCTTCTCCGGTATCATCGGATCGATCGTCCAACTCATTCTGTGGTTGGCACTCGTACGCCATTATTTTGATTGCGGATGGTTCACAGCGTTTATAATCGCAATTATCGCTGTGATTGCCTTCATTGTGGTGGGAGTGATTCTCGGCATCATCGGCTTTACCCTCTTCACCGTCTTCATCTAATAAGGCTGAGATAAGCTCCACGAGGGTAACGCGCGCGCACCGCTGTCTACTCTATCTACGTAACTAATAGTAATCCAAACCGGGTATACTCCTGGTCACGTGATGTTTTAACTGTGAGTGAGTACCCTGCATTTGCAGCTGTCGCGAAGACATTGATTCCACAGCTTTCCATGGAAGGTCGGGTTTGTTGAGGGTGGCGACAATAGCCCGCCTCCAGGTTGCATGTATCACAGAAGTGGCACGAGCCAAAGGTTAACGCAAAGGCTGCATGATAGCCCATGAGAAACACTTGGCGATCGATGTCTGCAGCGATATTTCTCGATGTTGATGACTTGAAACTGAAGAGAATGGCATACTCATATTCCTGAAGGAGGGCGCGGGTTTCATCAGGGGTCGGTGAATAGGGTGGACACATGAGTGACGTGTTGTAGCTCGGACAGCCAAAGCGACATTTCCAACGCACCCAGTGATTCACAACGACCTTATTGGTGTTAATCACTTTAGCATCGGTAGCGCCGAGGTTAATAACGAGATCACGAACTGTCTCGAGATTTTTAGAAGTCTTCATTAAGAGTCGGCTAGTGATACGGTGGCGTCCGTCTAATTGTTTTCGCTTTTATTACTGGATCACAGGTACATAAGTCACGTTGAGAATGTCTGGTTTTGTCCGTTTTTGTCCGGTTTTTAAATGTCGGTCAGTATAGGCACGTTTGTTAATCCAGAATTTTCTCTAATTCAATCATGTCTCGTAGAGGAATCTTATCGATTCCCAATACCGCCAGCTCGGGCTTCACTTGTCGTACGTGGTTCATCGCGTCACGATATATTGCGACAAGTCGGTACCCTCGTTTCTGATACCAGCCAAGAGCCTGCAAGTTATCATTCGTAGTAATGACCCAGATTCGACGGCAGTGTTGTGCACGTGCTCGATCTTCAAGTGTACGCAAGAGCTTAGTGCCGATGCCTCTGCCTTCGATGAGACTGATCAAACTGGTGATTTCACATTCAGTGTCGAGAATCGTATAGGTTATTAAACCTATTGGCGTACCCTGTTCCTCTGCAATAAACCCGACCATATCATCGATATGATGGATCTTTCCTGCTTTACTGACGACGAAGGGGGCTGACCACCATTGCAACCAGATGCTACTCATCCATTTACGATCGTTCTCCGTAATCAGGCGTACTGTTACCATGATATCACTGCGAAGAGATTCATCCGAATGAAGTATTAGGGAGCTGTCTCATAATTACCTGTTGATGGTATATGAAAATCACGGAGATTAATGTGTTCCTTGTGGGACGCTGGCAATTTGTGAAAGTACAAACTGATGAAGGTCTCTACGGGGTTGGAGAAGGTGGAGGCTGGCCCTATGTCTCCGCAACGGCGATCAATGTCCTCAAACAGACTCTTATTGGTGAAAACCCATTAGACATTGAACGACTCTGGTATAAGATGTATCGCCACTTCTGGGGCCACGGTGTCACTGGTTCTGTCGGCGGTGGGGCCATCAGTGGCATCGATTCAGCGCTCTGGGATATTAAAGGCAAAGACTTAGGGGTTCCTATCTATGAACTGTTCGGAGGAAAAGTCCGAAATAGAATACGTGTTTATGGACATGCCCGAACGGTGGAGGCAGCTCAATGGTTAATCGAACATGGATATACCGCTTTTAAATGCCCTGCGAGTCTCAATGCCATTAAAAATATTCGTGATGCTGTTGGCTACGAGGTTGATATTGGCTTACATGCCCATGGAGATTTCACTCCCAGTGCTGCGATTCGGCTTGCGCGACAAACGGAACGCTATGAACCTGCCTATTTAGAGGAGCCCGTGCCTCCTGAAAACATCGAGGCGATGGCAAAGGTTGCTGCACACATCGATATTCCTTTAGCAACTGGGGAACGCTTCTTCAATAAATGGTGTTTAACCGAGTTAATGAGTCGCCAGATTATCGATATCTTTCAGCCCGAAATCACGCGAATCGGTGGTATTACCGAGCAGCTGAAAACCTGTCGCCTCGCAGAAGCGCACTACGTGAAGGTGGCGCCTCACGATGGGTCCGCGGGTCCTCTAGCTGAAGCTGCGAATCTCCAGATCTGTGCTCATATCCCCAACTTAATCTATCTTGAACACCGCTGCTTTGATTCGCACGCCCCCAATGCTGATGTAGCGTTCCGCAACGAAGTGGTATCTGGCGTCATCCCGGATATTGATGGCTATATTGCGATTCCTACAGAACCTGGCTTAGGGATGGAGATTAATGAAGACGAATGTCAGAAGCATCCTTATCAGTTCCGAGAAGCACCAGAGATCCCGGTCGATGATATTTTCACAGCGTCACCAAGTTGGCTGGAACGTGGACGGGGGTTATATTAGACAATAGAACCCGCTGCATGACTGAGCCAGCGCGCTCAGTCGTAGATATTTCCCTCAGCTCAGGAAATGTATAGACAGCCTTCTAGACATCTTCTTCACAGGCTTTATTTCGGGTAATTCGTATAGTCCTGGTGTTATGCTTGTCGATAGTCCCGATTATTTCCGGTATTGTGAGCAAAAAAACGCCCGAGTCTCCTATGATTACTGTATTCATGTGTGTGTCTTACGCCGAGTCGATCGCTGTGGACGATCCTGGACGCAACTTGATCAACACGCGCCTTATCAATAAGTGTATTAGTGAAAAAGCGTGTCAATCTGAGTTTGGTAGGTAGAGGGCGATACTTTTCCAATTCGAATTTGCTCACACTGGTGGAATTCAGCAAATGTGTAAAGGCTACGCTGCAATCGCTCTAACGCTTGGCGAGTTGGCGTATACTCGGCCTCAAAAAATATCGATTTGATTTCCAATATCTGCTCTTTACGATGAACTTTCGGCTCTAGTCTTCCAATAAATTGGTGGCCATCAAGGATTGGCATGAGATAGTAGCCATATTTCCGCTTCGCTGGTGGAGTATACGCTTCAAGCGTGTAATGGAATTGCCAATATTTCGTGAGGAGTACACGTTCGCGGATGATGTTATCAAATGGATTGATGAAGTGCATCTGTTTCGTTGAGGGGTCATTGTTCATGAGGAGATCGATATCTTGGGTTCGAATATACTGGGGGTCCTTTATCGCGTCTATCTTGACATGGGCTAACTTATCCTCTTTCACTTGTTCGTCTAAGAAGCTAGTTATGCGTTCTGGTTTGTTGTTCCATAGATGACGTGTTGCCCGGCTGTTCAAGTAGCAGCGCATTTCTTGGTGATTCCCGATGCCAAAGGAGGCAAATATTTGGTCACAGAGATAATCGGGAATGTCGTCGATTGACATGGGTTCATGGTCGATGCCTGGAGGGAGAACGCGTTCAGGTAAATCATAGAATTTCTGAAACCCCTTGCGATACTGGATTAAAAGCTTCCCGATGCGGAAGAGGTATTCAAGTGCCCGTTTTTCGCTTTTCCATGCCCACCAACCCTTCGATCTCCGTTCGGAGGGGACTTTAAAATCTTTACTGGATAACGCTCCCTGTTGCTTAATCGCGTTATAGACCTGATCGATGACGGTGTGGTTATCTTGAATCCACTGCGCCCAGTACGGGCTTTTCGGACTCTGGCGATAGATCAACATAAGCCAATGATAGAACGGGTATGCATTTATCGGTAGTAAACAGAGAGCATGGGAGACGGCTTCAAACAATTGCTTTCGTTGTTGTAGTTCCCAGATTTCTTTCTCCTGATACTCGGGAAAACGGGTGAAGACGGTGAGATCATGGGACCGCGCAACAACAGAAATCGTGTCGATCTGGATGTTATGGATACGGTTCGCGACCTCGAGGACTGATTGTGCGGGGCTCGTAGTGAGTATTCCTTGTTTCTTGAGGATGAACTGCTGCGCGTCAGGGAGAGTGATTTCAATCAATTCGAGCCCATCGAAAACCTGTCTTGTGGTTCCTGCGTGTGGTCGTTAAAGATGAAAGGTCATCAAATCGCGCGCTTCGATGACCTCGCCGGAATACCAGGTCTGAATTTCCTGCTTTTTTACTTGGAGATTCAGCTTCCGATTAAACCACCCATAAATAATGTGCGATAAAACGAGGGTTTTGACTTGAGCTGCTTCCGCGGTTTTTCCAATATCTTCTGCAGAGGGATGCATTGCATCAATCACAAAGATATCAGCTTGATGAGCGAATGTCGTTAATGTCGCGAGCTCCGAAAGATCGCCACTCACTACGATTGACTTTCCGTTCCTATCGACTCGATAGGCTAACGCTTGGGGTCCATGAGGGACTTTAGTGGACGTCGCATTCCAGTCCTTGCTGTGACAAACGGGACCGCCTTCTAGCTCGGTGATATTGACGACGGGTGGGAGATAGTTTTCCCCGAACCGCGGATCGCGTTCGCCATAACTTTTCCGTAGCTGTATTTCTTCAGCGTACGCGTGGTTGATACAGCGGTCATGGAATGCCCGTGTACCTTGAGGACCATAAACGTTGAGAGGTTGATATGCATCATCTTCGTAAGCCCAGATCCAGTTTTCAAAGATGAAGGGGATGTAATCCGCGTTATGGTCATAATGGTGGATGTGGGTAAAGAAGAGATAATGCGCAGCTGAGGGTTTAATGCCTGCCCGCACCATGTTCAAGGTGGCGCCTGGTCCACAATCGATCAAAATAGTATCCTCTCCGGCGATGATTAACTGACTGGGTCCACCACGTGGGGGCATCGGTGTGAGTCGAGGACCCCCTGTTCCAAGGAGAATTAATTTAAATGAATCATTCATGTGGATTCCCTGTTCATGATGAATCCTATCCCTTATTATTAACTGTTTAGCTGCTCATAGATGGACTGCGATCTCATGGTTTCCTGTGATGAAGACGGATCCACCAAGTTTTACACATGCGATGATCTCCTCAAAATCAATTGACGATGATTCCACAACATCAACTTTTTCGTGCGTATCCGTTAAAAAGATGATTTGAAAGGGCATCACATCTTGGTGTGATAACAAGCATTGTTTCATAGGTACGCGCGCGTATACCAAATTACATATGAGTGGTTGTGAGTGAGTCTTATTCGAGGACTGATTTCAGTTTATTATAGTGATTCTTATCGACATCATTTCGCTGGGCCACGGCTAGGACTTTAACTCTGGATCGATCTGTTAATAAGACTCCAATATTCTGGCTATTGTCCATTTTCTTTCGGATTATCTCAGAATATTTGAACCACAGATAGGGGGAAATGGTTACGTAACAATACTGTGCACTACGGGTCAGATCTATAGCCTGTGAAAATGCGCGTTCGACGGCGTTCTGGCTTCTTTTTAGATTGGCTTCTATTGCCCATAACTCTTTGCTTTGCCACATTCGGGTGAAGCTTCGACCTCCATATCCGATTTCTTTCCATCCAAGCATGCAGGTGTTGGGCTCTATGGTTTGTATCACGTGGACTTGGAGTTCTTGATCTTGTAACCAGTGTTCGATGGTGTGGTGAAGTTCTTGTTCTTTGAATGGTTCATTAAGGATTTGGAGTAGGAGTGCCCCATCTTCCAGTCTCTCTACGGTTCGAAACAGACTCCTGAGGGTAAAGTGGTGCTGATCCGCTACTAATTGTGCTAAGTCTCGGATTCGCATGCGTTTAGTGAGGGCCTCCACAATTGAGAGTAGTTGAGGATATGATAGTTGCTGCAGTCGTTGATCAATGCTGATCTCTAGTTCGCCAAGAAGTTCGTTGAGTGCCATAGAAACACATAGAAGCGAGGTTTAATAAGCGCATTCCTCGCTAGCTAGCTATACGCTTCTATACTGGCGTACGTTCATTGTTGACGCCGTGAGACCTTGGTGTCTTTGTCCATTGAATCAGAGCGAGGTTGATGAGAAAGAGACCAGCAGCGATATAGAATGGAACATAAACCCCGATGCCGGTGAAGAGATACATGACGACAATGGGGCCAATGATGCCGCCAAAGTCCATAAAGGTTCGATAGAGCCCTATGGCCCCGCCAATTAGATGGGGGGTAACTAAATCTGAGAGTAACACCATCAAAGTCGTTGAGACCATTCCTGACCCCCAGCCATCCACGATACCTAGGAGTAAAATGCCCTCAAAGGGAGTGATGCTCGTATACAATACTAAACAGAGGCTGGTGATTAGGAATCCTCCAATAATCACCGGTTCGCGGCCAAATCGATCGGATAAATATCCAGCAAAGATGGTGGCTAGAATGAGTCCCGCTGTCCGAGCGCTCATGATGATACCGATGACTTCGACACTAAATGATAATTGCTGATGGAGATAGAGTTGAAAGACCGTAGACATAACGCCTTGCATCACGAACATTCTTGAGAATGTACCAAAACAAATGACAAGGACCCGACGATTCTGCAACAGCCCAATAATCGTTTTGAAGATCGGTAAACGTGATGAGGGCAAGCGCGGGGAGCGAATTTCATGCTTCAACCCTCTTGAGAGCACCGCGATGATCAACGTTCCCAACGTGAGGGCGAAAGTGATGTAGAAAATACTACGAAAACTTAAAAACGCTGCAAGGAAGGCTCCAATCGGAGTCCCAACGAAACTTCCTGAGAATTCAATGCCGCGAAACGTCCCGACAGCTCGTCCCCTCACTGACGAGGCAAAAAGATCGAGAATCAAGGCGGTGCTATTTGTGAAAAAAAGCCCAGCCCCTAAGCCCCAAATAGCGCGACCTAGAATTAATACATAAATCGTGGGTGCGATAGCGCATAACAAAGCTCCGACGGTGCCGAAACAGAGCCCTGTGATCAGGAGTTTTCGTCGACCCAATCGAGCGGAGAGGATGCCAGAGGGTAGTTCAATAAAGATTCGTGCGAGAAACCATGCAGATGTCACTGAACCTACCAGTACTCCCGAAGGATCCAACTGATTTGCGAGTATCGGGAGAAAGGATCGAGAAAAACCCATGCCTAGGATAAATGAGAACCCGATAATCATCATCTCATAGTAGACACGTGGATACGAGTTTTTCGTCGCCATTAATTTCTTCTCGCTTGCAAGAGTGGTTTGGAGGTTGTTCCGGACAAGTTCCGACGCAAGTTGCGTATTTATTGTGCTATTTCGCACTCACAACATTTGATTCAATGGTCTGCTATTGGGCTATAGATCAAGTGAAGATGAGTCGTTAAGTTTCCGACTTATTTAAAGAGTTATATTCTGTGAGGTAATGTGTATAGGAGCGAGGCTTGTTCGTAGAGACTTGAAAATTAACGAGCGAGTCGCTTTCCTTGGAAAGGGCGAGAGTGATCTTCTTGTTGTGTTTTGAAATCCGGTCCTTGAATCAAGATTGGCGCTTCGTTAATATTTTCTTCTCCTTCGTGTAGTTAGTAGCTTGAGAAGCATGACGCAGAACGGTGTGAAGACTCTGACGGTTCCTGAAACCCTTTATGAAGATATGAAGAAAGTGCTGGATCAAGCCAGTGTCAAGGAAGACATTCGGACGTTGCTGGATCATTCAGTTCACAGTGTCTCGAAGCAAAAAGCCTTACTGAAGCATCTGCTATCTGATATCACCAAGTATGACGACGTTCACATTCCTCAACTACAAGGACTAATCCTTACATTGCTCTTGTTGAAATATAAATTCACGAAAAGTGAAGCCTTTAATATTCTTGAAGATATTTTATCCACTCTTTGAACCGACGCGCGCGCGCGTGAGGAAATTAACTCGGTGCAGTTTCCTTTTTTATCACAATGATTTTGCAGCGAGTTGCAAGGGCTGCAATGACGCCAAGGGCTGCCATCCAGGGTGCTACAATGGCGCCGATGACCCCGATTGTTGCAGGGATTTCCAGAAGCGTTTCACCTGATTCATTTTGGACGATAATCCGTGTGACATTGCCTTCATGAATAAGTTCTTTCACTCGAGCGATCAGGTCATCACCTGCGACCGTATATTCTTCACGTATAGTGTGTAATGCGGCCCCACAGCTTGAACAATAATTGACTTCATCTTGCACTTCTTGCCCACATTTCCAACAGTACACTCTCATACCCCATTTTAGTGTGTGCCTCACGGGTGCTTTTAAACTTCCTCATCAAAATGGTTGATGAACACTGATTCGCTGATGATCTACCGTCCACGAATGCATAGTATGTCCCAGAATGTCTCAAGCTAGCTAGCTGGAAAAAAGCAACGCATGTAAGGGTTAAGGTGGATACCAGTTTCTGCTTTTCATTAAGAATACCGTTTTCACTGTCCTTAAATACCATTAATCGTCCAACACAATAGTAGAAACAGAGACCGAGAAAACGATTAGTATTATGCTGTGATCATCCTGCATGATTGTGAACAGAGCTATCAATGGTAAATGTGGACGAGAATGGGCCTGACAGAACGAATTCAGGAACGTCGTTACCTTACTAAAAAATCCTTGCTTGTATTAATTGTGGGTATTAGCGCGTATTTCGTGTTTCTGTTTTTTTATACGGATGTAGGCGCGATCATCAGCGCACTTCAATCTGCAGATCTTGGGTTATACCTGCTCGCGTTTGGTGCTGCTGTCGCGAATATGCTGTTTCACTCGTTGACCTGGTGGAATATTCTCGACAATCTCAAGATCAAGTCGACGTTTCGGAATATTTTCTCGTTTATGTGGATCGGTCATCTGGTGGATATCCTCGTTCCGGCGGAGTCCGTGAGTGGGGAGATCGCGCGGGTGTATCTCATGAATCGTTCTCTGAATGGTGCGGGAGCGCGGTCGGTGAATAATAGTACGGGGCGTATTGTGACCTCGATTCTGAGTCATCGGATCATTTATACCGGCATTAGCTTAATTGGGCTTATTGGAGGCTCGATCCTATTTGAATTGAATTATGGTGTCTCCCAACCTCTCGCGAGTTTAATCGTCGTTATGATTCTGGGTGCCTCGTTTTCTCTGCTGTTGTTTGTATTGGTCTCGTTTCGGAAGACGCTCGCGTGGCGTGTCGTGAACGCCCTCTTGCGGATTCTAGGGTTTGTGACGCGTGGCCGATTGGATCTCGATGATTTGACGCCGAAGGCGCGAAGTGTCTTGGATGCATTTCATGAAGGGTTTCACCTGCTACGGGAACGCTCGTGGACACTCATTATTCCCGTGGGCTTCTCCGTCATGGCGTGGCTTCTCAACCTCTCTATTACGTATTTTGCATTAGTCGCCCTCAATGTGGATGTCCCGCTAAGTGCAATCATTGTGGTGTTTTCCATCATTGATGCACTGCAAACGATCCCCGTGGGGATCCCAGGAGAAGTTGGGGTGATCGAGATCGCGATGACGGCCTTATATACTGCGCTCGGAGTCCTGCCGGCTGTGAGTGCCACGATCACGATCTTGGTACGGATCGTGACGATGTGGTTTAAACTCCTTGTGGGAATTCCGACTATTCACTATGTCTCGAATAGCGCGGTAAGCTAGCTTTACGCAGCATTTCGCGTAATCGTACTGAGGTAATTGATTATGTCATCCACAACTTGGTCGAGGGCTCGATTCGAGGTGTCAACGGTATAATCTGCTGCAGCCTCGTACAGAGCTTGGCGAGCCGCGAGTACGTTAAGCATTTCCTCAGTGAACGATTTAGTTGGGGTGAGTGCAGGACGTGATGTGTTGTTTTTAATTCTATTGATCAGCGTCGTGGCGTCCGCCATTAAAAGGATCACAATGCCATTGCGCTTTAAATGCGCGGTGTTGGCTGCGTGTACCACGACGCCGCCCCCTGTATCGATCACGCAGTCGTCGCACTCCGCGAGATCGGCAGCGACAGCGCTTTCCATTTCGCGAAAACGGTCCCAGCCAAAGCAGCTTACTAAGGCGGAAACGGTCATCCCGGCTTTATGTTCAACTATAGTATCCATGTCGATACGTTTGAGTTGCAGGCGTTGAGCGAGCCGTTTCGCGACGGCGGTTTTACCTGATCCTCGCGGACCAATTAACACGATCTTCATGGCGTTCTCCGTAATGCATTGATATCTGTATGATGTTTGGATGCTGCGTGATTACTTCAGATGAGGAGAATGTTGCTTAAATACGTAAACCTTCTCCTGTTTTTGTCCGTGCCAGCTAGGGTTGTGGAGAATTCGTAAAGTCGTCATCAAACAACTACTGGCACCGAGCCAGTTAGCTTCCTGTAACTTGATGGATGATCGCACTTGCTCGTTGACGTATTCTGTCGGTGATCATGAGGGACGGCACGATATTGATAAGGGCTTGGCTGATGTTGAACGCTGCGAGAACCGGCAAGAGTCCTATCACAACAGATTCGGGAATGCTGTAGAACACTTGGAGCAAGACATAGTTGGTCAGGGTCATGACGAGGACTCGGGATGCTGTCGCTAGGGTGGAGCGGAGGACGATGCCTTTTGAGAGAATGCTGTAAGGGAGAATGGTCGCAAGTTCAGCAATCAGCTTAAAGAGGCCGCCTGTGGGATTGCGTAACATGAGGACTGAACAACCGACGAGTGTTGTGTATAGGCTCGTGGTGGGTCCATAGAGTAGGAGGCTGATCATCATGGGGATGCCGGTGAGGTCCCACGAGACGCGGGGATAGAGGGGAAATTGAATGTCGAAGGGAGGGCCGGGCGCCAGTTCGCTGATAATGGAAAGCGCGCCGAGGAGGCTGGCAATCGCGAGTTGACGAGTATTGAGCTTCATTTCGGATACATCCAGAATGGATGCAATGAAACTCTAAGAACATATACTTATATTTATGGATTTGCGAAGAATAGCGAATAATTATCTATAGATAACGCGATGGATTTATTCACTTATTTTCTGGGCTATTTGTAATAATTGATTCACCGCTTCGTGCTGTTTAAGCGCGAGAACCTGTGATCGCCCCACTTCGAATGTTTCCAGTAATCCGCTGCGCTGGAGCATTTTGACGTGACGGTAGAGCGCGGCATACTCAATTTGTAAGGCATTGGAGACCGCTTTAATGTGGAGGGGGCGTTTGGTGTCTTTAATCAGCATCAGGGCTTTGAGGCGCGTTTCATTGCCTAACGCCTGAAAAATGGTGGCGAGCCGTCCGGTAACCTCATCATTCGTAAGTCCCATACTTGTAGTTAGTTGATGAGGATATTAATAAGTAGTGACGCTTCTGCCAAGATATTATGACTGCTCAATAATAGACCATGGCGTCGTCTGCGT
>JAOZHK010000142.1 GCA_026014905.1 Candidatus Bathyarchaeota archaeon | reverse complement strand
AGCGATGATTTTTGGTCCAAAAAAAGTCATTGTTGTCGCTGGGATCAATAAAGTTGTGATGGATCTGAACGCAGCGATCGATCGCATCAACAATGTCGCTGCTCCGATTAACGCAAAACGGCTCAACCGGAAGACGCCGTGTGCCACTACTGGGATATGCAGTGACTGTGAATCGACAGAAAGAATATGTAATATCATGACCATTATCGAAAAAAAGCCTTTACTGACTGATTTCACTGTAGTATTGGTAGGAGAAGCACTTGGTTATTAGCAGAATAACTAGCTAGCACCCTGATTTAAGGGAGTGTCACTTATACATTCTTTACATCCTGGATCGTGTGAGTAAGTTTTCCTAGGGTTTCTTCTAAAAAAAGGATCCCATTCACGTATTCACGGTTCCCTTTTTCCGTGATCTGATAATATTTTCTTTCTGGCTTTCCTAACACTATTCTTTCTTCAGCTATCTGAATTAATCCTTCGCGCCGCATTTTATAGAGAACAACATACACTGTAATTGTCGCGGTGGTAAACCCAAATTTTCCTTGAATGGTTTTTGTAATTTCATAGGCATACATTGGCCGATCCATAAGCATCTTTAAAATGTATAGCCAGAGATTCTCTTTCGTCAATTTTGTGATTAGACGAAGGTAAGCTGACGAATGAGGTTCCATGAATCAATCAACTATCTATGCAACGGGACTTAGAAGTGATACAGTGTGGGTTGACGATTAATTACTTCTTCGACTCGCCTTAGACCGAACTTTGCGAACGCCACGATGAATTGCACATGAAACACAAAACCATCGTGTAATCTTGGGTCGATAAAACATTGTTCCCTGGGCGTGAAGTTCTTTTGCAAGCGAAGAGTCCACCAATGACTTGTAACGTGATTGGCGTTTCGCTTTATCTCGTGGAACCAGTGAACCACATTGACTACATTGAACCATAGACCCTCGTCCTTTTCCACCTTTACTTCTTCCTCGGCTTTTCCTTTTTTTTGGCAAGTTAATCTTCTCTTATGATCTCGCTGTTCCTTTTTAGGTTTATCTTTACTATCATTCGTAACTGATTTCTGGCTAATAGGTTCGAGCTAGTCGTAAAATTGCAGTGGCGGGCTTTCCACAACTTGTACAGGTTCCCACAATTTTCTCTTTTTTCAACTCGAGTGGTTGTCCCAGCACTCTCACATCGACCACCGTTTCCATTTGGCGGCCACAGAGCTCTTCCCCACACCAAGGAGATTCAACGATACCTCCAGTAGAATTCAATATACATCGGGCTTCGTCTAAAGAAGTCACGCTATGAATTTGTGCCTGCATCCACTCCTGAGCTTGAGCTCGTAAGCAAGCATCTATCTCGCTTAGAGTATCGTTGATGCTCAGCGATTCGCGTCGATAGATCACCCGTTTACTTAGATTTCTCCGCACTACTGTAACTTTTCCCTGCTTAATGTCACGCGGACCAATTTCAATCCTAACGGGCACTCCTTTCGCTTCCCATTCGTAGTATTTTGCCCCAGGAGTCATCTTTGCACGATCATCGATATGACTTCGAATTCCTTGCTTTACAAGGTGCGCGTGTATCTCTTGGCACTCCATCATGATTTGTTCTTGGGTGCCTTTAAACAGAATTGGAATAATCACAACTTGGATTGGTGCTACTGATGGTGGGAGCAGTAATCCTCGATCATCTCCGTGAAGCGCGATGGTAGCTGCAACCGCTCTTTCTGAAATACCATAACTTGTTTGCCAGACGTGTGCTTGGGTTCCTTCAGGAGTTTCAAATGTTACGTGAAACGCCTTGGAAAAATTCTGCCCTAGATTGTGGGTAGTCCCAATTTGAAGACAACGTCCATCTGGAAATATCGTGTCAAACGCATAGGTAGCTAGCGCACCAGCAAATCGATCCCAACTCGGTCGTTCCGTAATCACATAGGGAATAGCTAACGAATCAAAGATGTTTTGATAGATTTCATTGGCAGCATTGACTTGTGCCTTTGCGTCTTGATGGGTCGCATGGAATGTATGGGCTTCTTTAAATGTTGAGACTTCTCTAACTCGGATCAGTGGTCTAGTAGCCTTCGTTTCGTATCTAAAGATACTGCCAATCTGGTACAGTTTTAATGGGAGATCGGCATGTGATCGAATCCATAACTTCGCCATTGGAGTAATAGCGGTTTCACTCGTAGGGCGTAAAGCTAACTTAATTCCCAGCGGATTTTTGCCGCCATGTGTGATCCAATATGCCTCATTTTCAAAGCTATGTATGTGAGATGACTCTTTAGCAATTAAATCCTCAGGAATTAATGTGGGAAAGAGCATTTCGTCATGATTAGTGGTGTCAAGGTAGTGACGAATTACTTCTAGGATGTGTTTTCGCAGTTGAAATCCGTATGGAAGCCAAACACCGCAACCTTTGATCGGATATCGGTAATCGATTATTTTTGCGGTTGTGAGAATCTCTCTAAACCAATCCCCAAATTGTTTTTTCCACTTTTGACGTTGTCGAGTCACATGAGGCACCTTTACTTAATCTCTTCACCAATCATACTAACGTTGATCTCTACGCAGGCGACTTTAGTTCATCATCGTTTATATAAGTATCTCGCCTGTCAAACGTTCAAGAACGAGCGTGAGATGGAATTTAAATCGTCTAGAGATTATGCAGAGTTGATTTCGTACGCGCGCGCTTTGTGTTGTGTAAAATAGAGTTTGGTATGATAATGTTTTTATTTTGCTTCTCGCATAGAGTTAGCCGAAATCATCTAAGAAGATTCCAGTGAATGACAGATAATAATAAGGGAATGATTCAGTACTCATCAATTATGGATATCTGTGAACGACACTGGATTAATGATTTAGATGTAAGAAAGGGACAGAGCACTTGAAAATTATTAAGATTGTATTGGATGTCATGTCCCCTGCTCAGCAGTCTATTGTGGATCTCGTCGCGGCTCTCAGTGATATCGAGGATGTTGCTGAAGTTGATATTACGCTTTCTGAACTCGAAAAAAACGTCGAAGACTTTAAAGTAACTCTAGAAGGCTATGACCTCAGCTACAACCGGATTGGTGAAGCCATTAAAGACTTTGGAGCAGTCATTCGGAATGTGGATAATGTTGTATCAGCTAAAGAATACATTCCAAAACATGACAGTGATAAACTATCAGCGTCGATGCTGGTGCTAGCAAGTCACATCGATTCGGATGTAGAGAGTATTGACCAAATTTATGTTGAGTTCGATAAAACTTTACATTTCATTCGATCGAATAAAACTTAGCTCTATGTGATCGTTGA
>JAOZHK010000178.1 GCA_026014905.1 Candidatus Bathyarchaeota archaeon | reverse complement strand
GAATTCATTCATCCATATACAATGATTGACACCTGGTGCCTGAAAGGCAATGGCTGCGCGATCTAACTGGAGGATTTTCGCAATTTTATAAACTCCAAAATGACCATGACAGAGTCCCAGGACATGGATTCTGGATTCCCGATTCATTAGTGTACAACCATCAAACACAGGGTTGGAAGCTTGAATCAGCCATGCATTTGGGCAGAGATCTTCCATATCTTGGGTGACATCAAGCATAAAATTGAGTTGATGAAAGTAACTGCCTAATCGCATACCTCGATAATATCCATGAACTTCTTCGACCTTTCGTTCCTGCTCTACGTCGGTGTGTCCCCCAATCAAAGCGGTATTGACGACAAAATCAGCATCGAGTATTGCGTGAGCTCGGTCAGTCGTTTTTTCAAGCTTCAAGTCAGTGTGAGTTTCCTGAGCGTATCGCTGTGCCAAATTATGGACGATATTCAAACGCTCTTCGTTAATATCCATGAAAGATACTGTACTTCCTTGAAGTGGTGGTGTTAAACAAACATCTCGGACAAGGCGCATTGAAAAAACGGCACTCCCTGCGCCAATAACGCTGATTTTCACTTCAGTCACAAGTACCACATCCTACAACTTTCCCGACTGATAGTAAAGAAGAGAAGTCTCTCGCGATTAAACATTATCTTCACTCGATCTTATGTGGGTATGTTTCTGAGATGATAAACTCTACGTGCGCGTATTCCTCACGTCGAACCTGATATTTCCTTCTTCAATTGCGTTACTGTCATAATGTATTGGCGGGAAAAGATTATTAGCCCGGTCAGAGAACCAATTAGGCGACAAGTGATGATATCTCTCGTTCTTCTCCGGCATGGGGAGAGCCTCTGGAACAAAGCAAATCGATTTACTGGATGGACGGATGTCGATCTCACGGCGAAAGGTATCGATGAAGCGCAGTCTGCAGGAAGATTGTTCCGCGAATCGGGTTATGTGTTTGATCTCGCCTTCACCTCATATCTAAAAAAAGCGATTCGAACGCTGTGGTTGGTTCTCGACGAAATGGATTTGATGTGGATTCCAGTGCATAAGTCTTGGCGGTTGAACGAGAGATTCTATGGCGCATTACAGGGATTATATAAATCTGAAACCGCGAAGATTCACGGGGAAGATCAAGTGCTGCAATGGCGACGAGGGTATACCACACGTCCTCCTAAAGTCGATAAAACCGACGCCCGATATCCTGGCAATGATCCTCGATATCAGATGCTGGATATAGATCTTCCGACAGCTGAAAGCCTGGAAGATACTTATAATCGAATGTTTCCCTACTGGGAAACCGTGATCCGCCCCCAGGTTCATCAAGGTAAACGAGTTCTTATCGTCGCACATGGTAATACTTTGCGTTCATTGGTGAAACAGCTGGATAATCTTGCGCCCGATCAAATTATAAATATCAATATTCCTACAGGGATCCCGCTAGTATATCACCTCAATCAAGATCTCAAGCCTCTGAAAAGTTTTTACCTCGGCGATCCTGATGCAATCAATGATGCGATTAATGCTGTCGCTAATCAAGGTAAGAGCCAACACTAGCTAGCGTATTTTCGAAGCAATAATAACAGCTTCCCGGAGACTAAAAAACAGGGTTGTATCAGTCCACCGAGGCTTAAAAAGGGGTTGTAATACTTCAGGTATCTCTCGCATCATCTGAAGTAAGCGTATCTTGTTCTGAGGTTGAACATGTTGTCGATTCGTCCAGTCATGAAACTCAAATTCTTTCGCGATTACCCGTGTACATCGAATATAAAACCCCGCCTCCTCGATTAATTGACACAGCTTCTTCAAGGAGAGAACATTCTGATGGGAAGGGTCACGCAGTTTTTCAAATTCGTTATAATACTTCGCTGCGGGCAAATCGTCCACAGTGATGTTATCTGTAAACCCAAGTATTCCGGGAGGTTTCAGAACGCGCGAGAATTCTTGAAGAGCCCGATGGGGATTCGGAAAATGATGAAGTGCTAATCGACACGTTACTAGATCAAACGCAGCGTCATCAAAGGGGAGGTTCTCGGCGTCAGCTATTTTCGTCGTCATATTCTTGAGATTCTGCCTTGCAGCTAATTCTGCAGCTTTTTCAACCATCGCCTCCGTTAAATCCGTTGCGACAACATTCTTAACTCTTGGTGCAAAGCGTATCGCTGTGTGTCCAGCGCCCGTGCCCACATCCAATATATACCAAGATGGTTGCGGTTGAATGAACTCCACCAGTAGTGCCAAGCTCTCACCCTTGGCGTGAGTGGTACTCACGGCGTAAGCTTCAGCAGCATCTCCAAATTGAGCTCGAACTATGGCTTTAACATCCTCGGCCATGTCGTCTAAGATAAAACACAATAATTAAATCTTTTCACAAGAATATCGCTGCTTACAAACGTCCTGCATTGAAGGTAAAGCGAATGAAAACATACCTCGATCAACTCTGCTATGATGCTGAAGCTGCCCAACAAGAGGTTATCGATATTTGTTCACGTCTTATTCAGTTTCCTACAGTGAATCCTCCGGGATCGACTCGCGATATTGTCGAGTATATTGCTTCATATTTCGAGACAAAAGGTTTGTCGACAGAAATCGTTCAACGTTGTACGGATAAACCTAATCTCTGTCTTAGATTACCCGGCAAGAAAGCAGGAAAACTTTTATGGCTGGGCCATTTAGATGTCGTTCCTCCCGGGGATGCCGCACAATGGAATAACGATCCCTTTAGCGGTCGTTACATGGATGGTCGAATCTATGGACGAGGTGCAAGTGATATGAAGGGATCCTGTGCCGCAGCAATGGTGGCTGCCACCCTCATTAAGACCCTTGACCCTGCGTACCATTGTTCCGTCGAATTCTGGTTCACATGTGATGAAGAGACTGGAGCCACTGATGGCGTCAAATGGCTCAGTAGGACTGGACAGTTGACTGGAGATGCATGTCTTATCGGTGACTCTATGGGAGACCTGCCCCATCACCCCGCGATTGACATTGGGTGTAAAGGATATCTGCGTCCCCATCTCAGGGTTCAAGGGCGCACCGCTCATGGGAGCCAACCTTTTCTCGGACATAACGCTATACATGACCTCATACAAGTCACCTCCTCCGTGACACAGATCGAACGCTATCCCCTCACAATTCCAGCTGTTCTTGAACCCGTGTTAGCAAACAGTATAACAATCTTCCAACACTCGCAGCCTCTCAACTCAGAACAAATACAGAGCCTGAAACGCATCTTCCATTATCCAAGCGCCAGCTTAAACATGATTGCGGGAGGTGTCAAAGTCAATGTCGTCCCTGACTCTGCAGAAGCGACTTTTGATGTGCGGATAACCCCAGGAACCCCTCTTGACTTGGTGAAAACTCAGATCAGAGCTCTTGTCCAACAATCAGGAATCGATAATGTAACCATTGATTTTCAAGACGATGGAGAAGGCTATTTCGAAGATCCAGCCTCTCTTTTCGTTCAAAACGTGATGCAAACTATTAATGCAGCCACCAAAATACGTCCAAAACTCAAGTTACTTACTGGTGGTACTGATGCTATTCCTCTCAAAGCACATACCTCAATTCCTTGTCTTGGTTTTGGGGTAGGAATCGAAGGGCAAGCACATGTTCATAATGAGTATGTAACTGCTACCAATTTAGTTCTTGGCACAAAGGTCTATGCGCTTCTTCCCTGCCTCTTTACCGCAGCTAGCTAAACCATGGCAGCTTTTGGGACAATTAAGAACTTTCCCCATCGCGCGTGTTTATAACCAAGTACGTTAACCCCACAACGCGCGCGTGTACGTCATGTCTCTGGCTCTCGTAGGCTTCATGTTCAAGTGAGGTGAAATAAACAATATGAATGATAAACGCAAGATCGACGTTACCACTGAAGATCTAGCAAAAGAGTTTGAGTCTCACACTTCTTTCTGAAAACACGTGTTAGGCAAAGTTGTCCCTTAAAACGCGCGGTACGTGCTATCTGAATAGTTATGACTGAGGAATTGTCTAAAGCGCGCGAGCTAATTTTGCGTCACAGCGAAAACAATACTTTGTGTCGCTATCGGTCAAGAATTGTTTTCCGCATTCATCGCACACGATTCTTTGTAACCATGATTTGTTCGTGATTGATTTGTTTGATGTGCCTGTTGAAGGAAATATGATGGCATCGGTTGGACACAAGGTTGCACAATTTGAACAGCCATATATACATCTTAACGGATTACGGACTGCTATTTTGTTATCTCTAACCTCTAGCACATCATGGGGGCAAAAACTCACACACTGATAGATACCATGACACTCATCACATTTCTCCACAGAAATCGTTGGGAACCAGGGTCTCTTCGTCGGTTCCTTATCACCATTATTGCTAGGTATTTAGTATTGATTGTACTCTGCCGACTTTGCCGTCTGTTAATCTTACTTTGATTCCATGAGAATGAGTAGCACTGTTGGTGAGGATCTTCTTGACGATCCCTTCGGTTAATTTTCCGCTTCGTTGATGGTGTTTCAAGACTATTTTTACGCGGATGCCTGGGTGAATCTGGCTTCTTTCTTGATGAGGTTGCATTTTCAGGCAAATATGTGTCGCTGCTTATAACTCGTTTGAATGTATACGTGTTCAAACTAGCTGGACGCGCGCGCGCGATTTAGCCTCGTTTGCGTTCACGATTCCGATCTTCGTTCGGAAAAAACCGTAGTTGGATTGCCTAATACGCTCGCATGTCGTCCAATACTATTGTTCTTGACAATTAAATGAAAGCACGGTAAACAAGCGTATAGGCACACGTGCCTGGGTTTATGTG
>JAOZHK010000165.1 GCA_026014905.1 Candidatus Bathyarchaeota archaeon | reverse complement strand
AATTATCCGTACTGGTCGACTAGGCGATCGAAGCGCTATGTCAAACCGGATCCCGTTAAGACGTGAGGGTACGATCGAGGATTGTGCTAAAGTTGTGGAATTCCTGGTGACTGATCTTTCGGATTATGTAACTGGGAAAACGATTACCGTAGATGGCGGACTCTGTAATCAACGATAGCTTCGTGCGCGCGCGCCTATGTACTCCTGCAGTAAGATGGCTCTCCACAGGTTCAATTCTGTTTAGCGGTCCCAAAACATTCGGGTTCTCGCGTAATCTCGCTCTGCTCGGATAAGATCCATATAGAAATCTTCCTCTGACCGATGATAATGTCGTAGAATTCTTACTGCAGTTGCCGGACCGACGCCTCTTGCGACCAGTGCGCGCAAGGCGCGCTTTCCATATGTTTGAACTAATCCTGCATTCAACCATGCTCTTTGCCATTCTCGTTCCTCATCAGGGGATAAATCGCGTTTATTTAATTTCTTTTTTACAATCGCTGCGATCTTGATATCGTTTGGGTGTAACGCAGCAACAAGAGTGGATCCACATTTTGGACAGCGAATTGTCTCTGTTAGTGTACGAAGACTTCGTACTGCATTATAATCTCCTGAGAAAATACAGGTTAGACGAACTCGTCCAAGTTCTAATCGTTCCTTAATGATGTCAATCAGTGAACTTGTGGGAACTAAAGGGCGTAAGATATCTTGAGGAGCAATTCGATCAAGAATTGGGAGTGCTAACGGCGAGTATTCGAGGTTTGTTGGAGCAATATCGATAGTAATTTCTCCGTGGTGAATTCGATGCAGTACCTGTTGAGCATGAGGTATATCCATTTTTTCGACGAAGATTTCCCGGAGAGCTTCATCTGATACTGGAGTATGTTGAAGAACGGATGCTAGCATTCGTGCTCGTCGTGTTTGGTATTCGGCATCTCTGCTCACAATACCAAAGCGCTTGGCGACATTCCATAATCGCCAAGTGAATAACGAGGTGTAGCGAAGAGTTTCCGAAAGAACGAGGTGAATATCGCTTGGCTTGATCCCGAGGAGTTCCTTCTGAATCAGTACGGAGTTAAGGGAGATGGGTGCAATAAATGCTATACGATACGCATCGATTTGAGTGCCAATATTGATGCCTAATCGAGAACTGAGAAGTGATGCTAATACCTTTGCTAAAGTTTCGTTCACGAGGTTTCCGAAGCAACTGTGAATGATTGCGTAATTCTCATAGCATTCAATAAGGAGGTTCTGATCTGTTGGAATAGTATAGCCTTTGTGTTGATGACGAGAAAGAAGATCTTTTACTTTAGCAAACGCTTCATCATTCAAACGCGCGCGCGCGTGATCAGTGATTTCTAATTTGTATCGATCAGTAGCGATGTCGCCACGCATTTTTCCTACTTGTTGTGCAACCAAAAAGGGGACTGGAATCATTTCTCCTTCCCAGGAGGGAATAGCACCAAAACTTTGTGAAACGGGTTCAACTTGGACTAAACTCTCCTCATCATCGACACTTAGTAGTCGCCATGTTTGACCCCGCATGATAAATTCTTGCCCAATTTCTCCATTGCGTGCCAAGAACTCCTGATCAAGAGTTCCGATTCTTGAGCGGCGGAGAAAGTCGAGCACGTTATACCGTTTGATATCTGGAATAGTTGAGAGATGTTGGTAATAATACTTAAAGATGTGCGGGTATCGTCTTCGAATGCTCTTCGTGTGCTTATTATACCATACAACCTTTGTTGTAATGAGTTGTTCAAGGACGGCAGTGTAGTCTCCGTACCGTAGTTCATGATAGGGCCATGCTTTCTTCAGGAGGTTATATGCTTCATCAAGAGATATTTCTCCCCAATCGAGGGCAAGTCCGGCAATTTGGTGTGCTAATACATCAAGTGGATTGCGATGAAGTGTCGGCAGTTCAAGAATTCCGTCTAGTGCGAGTGAGGTGATTACTGCAGATTCAAGGATGTCATCAGGCCAAGCTGCTATTATACATCCTGTTGATTTTCCTTCGACTACATGACCGCTCCGCCCTACTCTTTGGACTAGTCGTGTGACCTGTTTTGGTGAGAGATATTGGATCACAAATTCAATGTCTCCGACATCGATTCCGAGTTCCAATGATGATGTGCATACCACGGCTTTGAGTTGACCTGCTTTAAGGTTGTTTTCAATTTCAATGCGTATGGATTTGGATAACGAGCCATGATGAACACCGATCTTAAGTTCTGGCGCTAACGCCATCATTCGTGATGAAAGGGCTTCTGCGTTTTCTCGAGTGTTCGTGAATATCAAAGTGGTCTTGTAATCGGTGATTAGCTCAAACAAGCGGTGAATTCGACGAACACTGCCTGGAGATAACATTACTGTTTGAGCTAGTTTAGTATCTCTTTTTTGGGGAGTTGGACTCTCCACCCAGACATCGAGATTTTTTGATTCAATGGATTTGAGTATTTTACAGGGTTTTTTACCAGTCAAAAAGTCAGCAATAAGCTCCGGGCTTCCAACTGTAGCGGAAAGTCCTATCCGTTGCACCTCGCGACCCGTGAGTTTATTTAGTCGTTCTAATCCGACTGTTAATTGTGTTCCACGTTTATCTGTTGCGAGTTCATGAACTTCGTCGATAATGACCCAACGAACATGTTGTAAATGCTGTCGTAATCTCTTACCTGGAAGAATTGCTTGAAACGTTTCTGGAGTTGTTATCAGCATGTTTGGTGGAGATAATGCTTGCTTTCTTCGCTGATATTGTGACGTATCGCCATGGCGAACTTGGACAGATATATTGAGATTTTTACCTAATTCTATTACCCGTCGAAAAATATCCCGATTCAGGGCACGAAGCGGCGTGATATACAAAATGGATATACCGTGAATGAGGTGTTTGTTTCGATGTTGAAGGAAAAGATCGAAAACCGGAAGGATTGCAGCTTCTGTTTTACCGGTTCCTGTTGGAGCAATGAGTAGCGCGTTCACCCCACTCAAGATTTCCTTCAGAGCAATTACTTGAATAGTAGTAGCTTTTTCCCAGCCGAGGTTCGTTACTTCTTGTCTCACAGGTTTTGAAAGCGAGGAAAAGATGTTTGAAGCCATTAAGTTCACGGTGAAAATGGGAGTTTGACTCGATTAACTGATAAAAGGTATGTTAGATTCATGCTACTCTTTTCGTTCATAAATGATAAAGAGAAACGCGAAAAGTAGGGCAAGAAAAGTGACGATCGGTATGAAATAGTATCGGATGGGCTCTAAGTTACCCGCCATATATACCGTCTCCTACGCTGTATCTCAACAAGTGTCATTTCATTTATTCTTTATGCAGGTGCCATTTACCTTTGTGAGGTTTAAATCGATTCTTTTTGTCTTTACTGAGGATGGTGCCCAGATGTTGGGGTGACGTGACTTCAAAACCATATTTGTGAATGTCGATGGTTAGATCTCGAGCTGATCGTTCAATGTTGGCATCCAAGAGAGTGGCAATGGTATGTCGGATATTTTCGATGTCCTGTGAAGATAATTTCTGATGTTCAGAACGTGGCATACGGAACCGATCGAGTACTTCTTCGTAACTTTGATCTGACTTCACGGTAGTGACGTACTGATTTAATGCATGCGCAAGCATAAATGCGAGTAAGTGATAGCAAAGAAGTATCTCGCGATTGATTACCCGAAAATAGAAATCATTACATGTACAGAATGGGGCAGAAGGTAATATTTGATATTCTTGGGTTTTCCCGTCAACAGACCAGAGAACTCGTGTGCTTGGAGTAAAACAATATTTGTGGACTCGGAGGTTCACAATAGCATCTAAAGCATTGGTGAAACGATTCCGAAAGAATTGAAGTAACAAAGATTTATCTGTCTGTGAAAGTGCCCCCGATTTTTGCATACGAATATATACAGCGTCAAAAACTTGTTGCTCCATTATCAAGGACAATGAATTCGTATTTTCAGCCATTGGATTTCCTCGTTTCGGAGGCCGAAATTAATTGGTTTTGTAATTGTATTGGATCACCAAGGTAGGTACCATCCAATAAATATACCTCAGCTTTGTCAATATCCACACTTGTGGATCGAATAATGGGACCCATTAACCTTCGGGTGAGGTTATGGACTGAGACTCCGCCCACAAGGTCATTGAACGCAGGAACAATGATGAGTCTAGGATCGTTAATTTCGACTCCAGTTTTTATCTGAAGGACTTCGCGAGGCTTGTTGGTTGGAGTAATATGAAGATATTTTAAATAAGCTTGAGCAAGTTTTTCACCATCGCAATTTGATACTACCCAGACTTGTTTAACAGTCCAAATCCCGAGCTTATCACGAAACCAGACTACGGGATGCAAATGACCCATAATTAAAATATCGCTTGATAATACTTCGGGTGAAGGCCAAGCGTGACCGTGTAATAACCCAATCTGGGGGTTTTGTCCAATGGTAAGACCGCGGGAAGGTACAATTTTGACTGTGGGAGGAGTTAAAGGCTCTAATTCCCCATCGTGATTACCTAGAACCACTATGATTTCGTCAACATGAGATTGAATGTTTTCA
>JAOZHK010000140.1 GCA_026014905.1 Candidatus Bathyarchaeota archaeon | reverse complement strand
TGGACGATGGGGTTGCACCCCGCCTCGAACCTGTCCGGCTCCCCGACGAGGTTGGAGATCTTGTGTTCCTTGGGGACTCCGAGGGCCGTCTTGTCGACGTTCCCGCATTTGCACCTGACGGAGTAGACCTTGAGGCCGGCGCTCTCGAATATCTCCACCGCCCTCCTAGCCTCGTTCCTCAGCCCTCCGCAGTACGCTATGCCGATCCTGCTCCATCCCATCATCTCAGAGAGCTTGATGATCTCAAGCATCCGGGGCCTGACGCTTATCAGTCTGCTCCGGACGAGCTCGTAGGCTCTCTGCTCGGTGATCGTCGAGTTGACGTAGAGCTCTCTCGCGTCGCTCCCCTCGTATTTCGACATGGCCTCCTCGATGATCTCGCCCTTGTGTTTCATCGGGCAGAACTCGGGAAGTTGAGAATCATCCCATTCGCTTTTGGCGCAGTACCCTCCGACGCATTTGGCACACTGAGGTACGTTCAACTTAGGCACTCCAGACTAGATGAACGTCTCTTCTTATATCCTTTAATCCCGAAACTGATCCCCAACTCGAATCGACTGAAGACCAGAAATTATGTTCCTTTTTTCCTCGTTCTTTCATCTTTTAGAGAGGTATCCGAATCTGGATCCTACCCATACGCGCTACTTTTTATTCGATGCTGGTTTCCATTCATACGATGCTTGAATCGGCACTAGTATATGCAGCGCAAAACGCTGGTAACCCCCTAAATCTATTCTGGGGTTTAATATTCATGATTATTCTCGGATCCATAATTATTTGGGTCATTGGAACGTTGATATTCTTCATTCCTGCTACGATAGTGGCGGGAGTTATCTGGTTCCTTACTGGTAATCCGGATTACACTGGGGCAGCGTTTCTAATAATCGCTGCTTTATCAATACTTAAGAAAAAGAAGTAGACCTCCAAAATGTACGCTCCCCTCTTCGCATTTGAGGGAGAACAGCGAATCTTGGTGGGTTCAAGAAAAAGAATGGGGAGACAGTAATACTTATTGCATCTTGTATCCAGCTGGATGAGTTTTTGCCCATTCAGTTTTCTTCTTTGCGAGATACTCGTAGTTTTCCATCCACCTTGGAAATCCTCTGGCCTTCTGGTATCCTTTCACGATGGGCCCGAGTTTATCCCAGAGTAAGTAGTGTAAGTCAAAGACGAGGTCCTCATTGACGGTCCCATATTTGACCAACACGCCTAAAAGTTCGAAATAACTACCAATTCTAAAGAAATCAGTGTGCCCATCACTCCCCTGCGGGTACTTCTTCTCGAACTCTTCATAGTCCTTCTCTTCGAGGCTCATGGCCCAGTTGAAAGCCTTGAACATTTGAGGTGTTGAGGCTATCGAGTATAGTTTTGTTAATAGCTCTGCATCTTTTTGAGTAGGTTCAGACATACTATTGTTTCACCTCTCCCTTTCTTGGTACTTGTATAGCTCCCCACCTCGGAGCTAGGTTTCACTGTCAGTGGAACCTAGAACTAACTCGGTTCCACTCCTTATATATAACTTTCACATTATACTTTCAATACAGGCCTGCTATCTTCCTCGCCTTTGGGGAAGAACTCTGACTAATCAGATGCATATTTCGTAGTGAAAGATGAAGCAACTGGAGCTAAACTTTGTTTGGTGACAATCATTGATTATTTTCTAAAAAGAGGGTCAATTGCGAAAAGATACATGATAGCTGCTCCAATGATTCCACTCAAGCCTAAAGCAATAGCCATCATACTCCAATTTGTAACAAGAAGTAAATACCCACCTAATCCAGCACCAAGAGCTGAACCAACACCCCCAAAAGCTGAAGTAAGAGACATCATAGTACCTCGGAATTCCGGTACTTGCTCAAGATTGAGACTTTGACCCGCAGAAACACTCATCCCTATAAAAAACAGACCAACAATAACCAGAATCAAAGACATCCATAGAGTGCTTGAGGACATAAAGACGATAATAAACGCAGATCCTATTCCTAGTGTAAATGACGCCACCATCTTTCTACCAAACTTATTTACAAATCTACCAGCGATAAGACTACCCGCTGTATAAGTCAGAGCCATAACCGTTAAAACAATCGACGAGAAATCCCGAGATATTAAGAACTGCTGTCTAAAAAAGGAAACCGCATATGAAAGAATCGCTGTGAATGCTGACATCCGAAACAAAGTACCAAATAAGCAGGAGATTGCTGACCTCTGAAATATAACAGCTCGAAATGGTTCCGAAGACATCCGATAATTACTTTTATTTTGTGTAGACTTTCCCTTTGGAATAAAAAAATATGTAAGAATAATTCCAAGAATGGAAATGGGAATCATAAATCCTTGAAAAGTAAGCCTCCATCCTCCGATACCTGCTATTCTCGAAACAATCTGGGCTCCCACAAGATATGATGCTGAAGCCCCAGCAATCAACCAACCCATAGAAGTCGTTCTCTTTTCTTTAGGGATATTTTCTCCGACTATAGTGGAAGTCATAGGACTAATTATCGCAAAAGCTGCTCCTGTTAATGTAAACGATAGCATCAACATTCCTAAGTTAATTGAATAGCAGCATCCTAGACCCGAGATAATGTAAAGGGCAAGACCACCCATCAATAACGATTTGTGACTATATCGAACGCTGAGTAAACCCACTATTAATGCGACAACAAATCTGAGAATAGATGATGCAGTTGTGATCTGTCCAGTAATGCCTATGGAGCTTCCGAAAGACTTACCAATTTCAATTAGTAATAGGGTTGATATTATTCCTGGAATTCCAGTAACGAATCTTGAGAAGAAAAGTGTAGGAACCATCATTCTTCCACTTTGTGGAACGTTTCCCATCGCTTCTGTGGTCATGGCACATCACTCATTTTTAGCTTAAGATTCAGTAGAACTTTAATATTTAACTCATCCTACAAGACTTTAACATTTTTGACAGATGAAAATAAGAATAAATTCATTATTGACAAAGGACACTGAATCGTCCTTTAGAGAGAACTCTGAATTGAGTGGTTTCATGAAAAAGGTGGAAAGATGATTTACTCTTTAAACCCACGTCCACGCATGCCAGACAATCAATAGCTGAGCCACAACTGAAGCGATGCCCATTAGTATTGCATAAGCGTATGGAACTTTTAGATGAGCAATTAGGTCACCGAGATAGAGTAAAGTGTAAATTACTCCCAAGATGATATTTAGCCAGCGGTTCATTGAATACTTCAAAGTCAGAGACAGGAAAGCCATGACCAATGGAATCAAAAGGGAAACTGCATAGAACAGCAATGTTCTTGGTCCCAGTGGCAGCCCCCTCATGTTCCCCGCGATTATTCCCTCCATTACACCTTGCTCCATATACTCGAGCACTAGGAAGGTCAGTAAAGTTACTTCCCCAAATAGCCACAGCACTGAAATCTTTATCATCACATCTTCCATAATTCAATCACCTATCCCCAAATCTGACGATTAGAATGATGTCATAAAGTTAGATATAATAATGAGCGTTATTGTACGCGCCTGGGTACCTTCTTCGCCTTTGGGGAAGAACTCTGACTTAATCAGATGCATATTTCGTAGTGAAGTCTGACAATAGCTATTGAATGCATGACTAGCCATTCTTCCTTCTGTTTTCGTAGATGCTCAACCGTGAACTCGCTCACTCAATTATTTGATATGCTAGTGCGAATGTATACGACTTATGTGCGAGAAAAAGTTCAATACTCAGGCTCAATCATCATTCTTGAGATGGAGATTTAAACAAGTTCTAATCCAAGGCTGAATGAAAATGCATGACTCATATCGCCTACTCACATGAACCTGAGTACAGGCGTAATAGAGGAGCAAAGACGATTGACTCAAAGGCTCTATGGATCGTAGCTATTGTAGCATTATTAACAATAGGATACCGGTTTTATCCAAGGAGCACAGAGCCCGAAGAGACCAATCTGGACCCCACACAGACTGTGGACACCGTCGTGGATATAGATGGAAACATCTACAGGACGGTAGAGATAGGCAACCAGATTTGGATGGCAGAAAATCTTAAGACAACTAGATTGAATGATGGCCAATCAATCTCATACGGACCAGACAACTCGGACTGGGCTAGTCTGAGAACCCCAGGTTATTGCTGGCCAAATAACGACCCTTCGAACAAAGACGATTATGGCGCATTATATAACTGGTATGCAGTAGATACCGGAAAACTTGCTCCAATTGGATGGCATGTTCCAACTATGGATGAATGGAGGATTCTTGTCGACTATCTGGGAGGAGAGAGCGTTGCCGGTGGCAGACTGAAAGAGATTAATTTTTCAGTTTGTTGGGCAGGTGAAAGGATAAACAATGGTAATTATATTTTCTTTGACGATGTTGAAAAATATTGGACTGTCACGGAAAGGATTGGGTATGCTGGTGATGTTTGGTACTATATTACTTCGAGACTCGATTCAGGAGTAACAAGAAGCAGTCATCCGAAGATGGACGGACATTCAGTGCGTTGTGTGAAAGACAATTAATGCCAACTGCACATGTAGGAATTTTCTAAATTCGTAGTGAAATATGAAGGTCTATTGTGCAGAGAATGAGTAAGAGTGTTTACGACGCTTCTCAAAAAAATCTACGATAAATATTGCGAGTACTGCGTAGACTAGGAGATTGACTAATAGGTAGTTCACACGGTACTCAACATAGTTTAATATTCTATTTACACGGCCCTCTTCAACTACCAATCTCCATGCAATGGGACGTCCAAAATACACCTTCTCTCCTCCACCCCAAATTGTGGTAAAATTCAAATGTTCGCCTGATGAAAACTGTCCCGTTAGAATGGTGAGAATGAATCCTATGGACGAACCTAAAGAGACGAGCCTGATCATTCGCTTAGTCTCGGGTTTCAATGACCTGTAAATCTCTCCTATCCGCTTCACCAATATCCGTTTATGATTATCATATACTCTCATTTGTAGTTAACGAATCAGAGTTGACAAAGTACGATGATATCGCCCTTTAGAGAGAAAGGCGATTCTGAGTGGTTTCAAAAAAGGGAAATTATTTCGACCTCAGAGGTGGTACAATGATTGTTGATGGGCATGCTTGACAGTCGCTAGGGCATGGTGTAACTGTTCTTATTTCGGCATCTGCTATGAAATCCTTTATGTCGGATAAGAACTCTCTGGGATTAACGCACTCAACTAGCATAAATGTGCCACCTCCTTCCAATTCACCAGCAGTAATGAACTTTCCTTCACCAGTAAGTTGAATTTCCTCTGGACGAAGACCTGCTTCAACTTCTTTTTCTCTCTGAGCCACAAGTTCTTTATGTTTTTCTGAAGGTTTTGTAATTATCAAATACCTATTCATTTTTTCACCTCATTTTTATTGGTATTTGTGTAGCTCCCCACCTCGGAGCTTAAGCTTCACCGTCAGTGAAACCTTGAACTAACTCGATGCC
>JAOZHK010000134.1 GCA_026014905.1 Candidatus Bathyarchaeota archaeon | reverse complement strand
GTTTTAGAGGATTAGCAGTTTATGTTCACATGATTGTGAATTCTATGTAAATAAGTGATAGATATAACTTCGTTTTACGCGCGCGCAGGGGGGGGGTTCAGGGCAACATAACACGCTCATATATAAATATTGGACGCCCGATACTTTTATATGCCCCCCTTCCAACATATAGGACACCCAATATATGCAAGAAGGTATGAATAGAATGTTAGAACACGACGTCAAAGAATATGTAAAACAACAATACGGAGCCATCGCTCAAACGGGTAACTCCTGTTGTACCACCTCATGCGGCGGGCCCTCAACTGCAGACCTGGCGCGACGAATCGGGTACTCCGATGACGATTTGAATAATATTCCTGATGCCGCGAGCATGGGCCTAGGCTGCGGCAACCCCGTTGCCCTGGCAAGTCTTCAAGAAGGCGAAGTTGTCCTCGATCTCGGGTCGGGAGGCGGAATTGATGTCTTTTTAGCTGGTGCTAAAGTTGGTTCCACAGGTAAAGCGATCGGTATTGACATGACTCCCGCTATGATCGACAAATCTCGGGCGCTCGCCACAAAGCATGGATACACGAATGTCGAGTTCAAGCTCGGCGAAATCGAAAATCTACCTATCGACGATGCATCCATCGATGTGATCATCAGCAACTGTGTCATCAATCTCTCGCCGGACAAATCTCAAGTTTTTCAAGAAGCTTACCGTGTCCTCAAGCCAACAGGTCGCCTGCTGATTTCCGATATTGTGACGGAAGGTGAATTACCCGATGATGTTAAACAGAGCCTCACCGCTTGGGCTGGATGCGTGGCTGGCGCGCTTGAAAAAACTCAATATCTCAACACCATCAAACATGCCGGATTCGACAACATCGAAATTGTGTCGCAATCCACCTTCGACATCGACTTCTCCTCAGAACTACAGGGACAAGCCACGAGCATCCAAGTTGCCGCTTACAAAAGCTAGCTAGAAGTTCCTGGTTTTCCCCTCTTTTTATCTCTACTCTGCATTTCCGCTCAAATGGATACGTGCGCTCTAACTAATTATAGACTCAGGAATGCACCAATCGACAAAACCTGGATTCTGCCGATCTGGTCATGGATTAATTGTTTAATATCTTCAACACGTATAGGCACTTCTCTTGGGTCATCATCTTTAATGGGAATCTTGGTCTTATGGAGTGTTGCACCATCGGTATAATCACGAAAAACATAGCGCGCGCGCGGATTCTCCGACTTGACATCACATCTACAGATCTCCAGAACTTATTCACCATCAATCCTCGCCAAAACCACGAGACCGGAGGTGACACGTAATGACTTGGGAAATCATCAGCTCAGTACTCATCGCTAACACTGTGTTCATAGCGGCAGTCGCTGCAATCGGAGTCTCTGTCTTCAGCCTTTTCACTCGACGCATGAAAGCGCAGATTGAAGCGGGCGAAATGCCTACCTGTCCGATGCCGAACTGTGCACATCAGAGCAATATTGAGAGTGCCATCGAGGCGTAGAGAGATGCACACAGGAAATAGTCACATTGAATAATAAACAGGAGGTGACAGTGAATGGAAACAAATAAAATAAAGAATAAAATGTTAGAAAGCTTTGCCTGGGGGATCTTCATCGTCACGTATGGCGTTGGATGGTTCCTTCAAGATGTGTATCAGACCGATTTTAGCGGGTATACACCTGTCGTTATCGGGTTAATTTTGATGGGACTCAATCTAGCTCGCGCAGGAACCGGTATTTCGGTGAGTAAAGGCAGTCTGACCATCGGGATCCTGAGCTTCACATTCGGAAGCGCTGGCTTACTCGGCTATGCATTACCTTTGATCCCAGCCATCGTCATCGTACTTGGTGTGGCGATCATCATCGACGCTAACGAACTTCCGGAGAAATGGCATATCTGCTAAAAAAAGGGGGATCGTTTTGGGGTCCCTTATTCCTTTTCTTTCTTGAACATCTGCATCATTTCCGGCATTGCGGTCATGCATTCTTTAGCGATGCCCATGAGGGCTTCGTTGACTTCCACTTCGATGGTGATTTTACGCGCGCGCGTTGAGTCATTCTATGATGTGTTTGTGACAAGTTGAGCGTCATTCTCAATTAATCCATCCGGAAGGAATATTTGGTTGAGCCCAACTTCCAACCACAGTACCCCAAGAGCTAGGAACACCACCCACCCATACTTCTCGTACGCGCGCGCGTTCTAGCGTCCGAACCGTATGCCTCGAGAACGCACTTTGGGGGCGATGTATCGCCATAGCCAGTCCACGAATTCCTTGACGTTCTTCGTCTGCACGTAGACCTCGCCTGGACCGGTCACTTCGGTCACGAAGCCTTCGCCGCCGAGGATCGTGGATTTTAAGCCGCCGAACATGCGGACTTCGTATTGACAGGTATCGCTGAGGGCAGCGAGGTGATAGTTATCGACAATGAGCTTCTCGCCAGCAGCCAGTTCATGTTTGTCAATGGCGCCAAAGGTGTTGATGAAGATGTCGCCCCTGCCCATCGTCTTGAGCATGAACAAGTTCTGGCCGAAGAGGCCTTTCGTGAAGCCCTGCCATTGCGTATCCAGTTGCACGTTGGCTGTCGAGGCGATGTACGCTGAGCTTTGGATGATGTAGCCTTTCGTGGGTGACACGTCCAAGCTAGTGATGTCGCCTAAAGGCGCGGAGACAAAGCCTGCTTTCCCGGGACCGCCTTTCGCGCTGTATTCGGTGATGAAGAGGGTTTCGCCGCCTAGCAAGGAGACTTTAATGGTGCCCCAGATCCCGGTCTCCTTCATGCGTGTCCGCGTCTCTACCTCGATGTTACTGCTCATATAGGTCAAGGCGCCCGCTTCGGCAATGATACGTTCATTCTCTGGGATTTGTACTTCTAATAAGGCGTAGGATGGACCGTATTTGACTTCAAACCGCATTGGACCGCGATCGATGATCGCGCGTGCGGCTGGAGCGCCACAGGTTGCGCAAAAATTACTATCCGCGGCAATCTCGTTGCCACAACGGGTACATTTCATGTCATACCGACCTCATATAATGTATTCATTGCCCATAATGTACAGCTTATCAGTTAAAAAATCATAGGTACGCTCACTCGCCAAAATATTGAAGGAACAAAACGGCGCGCGCGCAATCATTATAGCCAATCCGCGTGCATCTACGCACAGGTATCATAGATGTTTGGTTATTGATAGTAGGCTTTGATATGCGGTCGCGTAAGATAATAGAGGATCACAATCTCGATGAGGATGCTGATCAAGCTTCCCGGGAGACTAAAGATTCCCGTGACGATGCTGATCACAGCGAGGATCATCGTGATGAGTCGCGCCCACGACTTTCCGGACCACAGCCCCCAAGTCATGATAAATCCGAGTATAGAAAGTATGAGTAAGACCAAGCCTACACCTGCCAAGAACGCAGTTGTCAAGGCAAAGAATTGGACACTGGTGAACGTGGATCCCCAGGGAATTTGCTGAAACGCGTCCGCTAACTCTTCTTCAGGAATGAGATTCCAGCCACCGGCTGCAAAAAAGGCACTCAGCACAAGTAACGCGGCGCCACCTAACAACATAATCACACTGGTAATACCTTGTAAAATCGTCAGCAGCGTAATACCGCCAGGACGTGATCGGCGTTGAACAGGAGAAGACGCGGATGATCTCACTGGTATCGAGCGATCCGAAGGACTGACGGGGGCTCCACAGTTAGGGCAAAAGGCACTATCTATCTGTAACACTGCACCGCATTTCACACACGATGGCACTTATTTCACCTGATGTCATTATTAGTGAATAAGCATATAAACTTGCTAGCTATCTGCGAGTGTACGAGACGATTCCACCAATGATCGCCATGAGCGCGATCAGGAACAGGATGCCCGGCCACCAGAAATCAAAGTACCATATGACGCCAATGCCAATCAGAAAGATGGCGCCGGAGAGTGCGCCCCAGAGTCCTCCGCCAGAACCCGCGGGTCCAAAACACGCTTTTTCCTGAGACTCACGTATGCGTCGTTCACGAGGTTGGGGTAGAGGTGCCGTCACGCGTTGGGATAGATTGCTTCCACAATGGGGGCAGTACTGATCGTCAGAACGGACTTCCGTGCCACAATATTGACAAGATACCATGTTGATTCCCTTCGTTTTGTAATGTAAACAAACCAGTTCTTAGATACTGCTAAATGTTGTATTAAAGCGCATATGCTTTTCCTACACGCGCGTGTTTAGAGGCTATGGTTCCCTTTGCTTATATCAGGATATAACTGACGCATAATCGCTAATGTGTTCCGTGTCTCCCAGATTTCAGCAACGCGCGCGCATCATCGCATCCTATCGTATTATCCAACAAAACATTCAACGTGTTCGTATGTTTCATGATCAACAAGTCACGAAAGAATGAGTAAAGTACATGAACTGGCTAGTATTTCACTTTGATACCGTCTATCATTAATCACTAAATGAATGGTTTGACAATGAAAGCATTAATTGTATATGGAACACGATATGGGGCAACAGCAAGCACCTCTGAGGAGATCGCTACAGTCCTTCGAGATGAAGGCTTTAACGTTCGCGTTGTAAATGCCAAGAACGAGCGAGTGGACGATATCTCTGAATACGAGCTCATTATCGTGGGAAGCGGGATGAAGATTAATCGATGGACTAAAGAACCTGAGCAGTTTCTCAACAAATTCAAAAGAGAATTACAGCATAAAAAGGTCGCAATTTTTGTGTCGTCCGCTACTAATGCAATCTATAAACATGAAGGGAATACCGAAGAACTCGAGAAAGCCCAGAACAAATACCTCGACGAAAAAGCTGACAAATACAAACTCAACCCGATTGCTATGACCATTTTTGGTGGCGTCCTAAATTATGACGACATGGGTTGGATGGCTCGTAAAACTGTAGGACAACTGTATCGAAAATATGAAGCGATGGGAATCGAGAAGAAAGACGGTGTGTATGACACACGTGACTGGGACGTCATTCGAAACTGGACATGCGAGCTCGCAAGAAACGTACTAGTTAGCTAGTTGTTCTCTTTTCTGCAGTTCGTTATAGAGATATTCAAACCATTTTGATAATTCTGGCATATTATATTGGGTTCTCATGCCTTATACGACGGGCTGCACTTTTTCCCATACTGCTATACTTGATCCGCTGATTACGTAGTCGATGGTTTCAATACCGATGAGTTGTTTGTACAGCAGATATCCCATTCCATCATAGTATCCCGTAACTGCGTGAAGCGCTTGATCAGCTAGTGGGTCACCATAATCGCGCGCGTAACTTGATAGAGAGTCATACTTCATAAATTTGATAGGATGCGATTTGATATAACCGTCTCCAAGATGGCTTGCGCGATTGATGCGCTTTGACAGTGAATGTAGAGTCAGTATTAGGGTTTGTCAGTGGAATAAGCTACAGTGTTACCTATCTTTCGCTTGTGATCTGCCTGGTCACAGTGATTGCCACGTGCCTCTGGTATCCACGTGTCCGCAAGAAATTTGCGTCACCGATCAAGCATTCAGGCGTATCCGTGGCACGATTACTATTCGGAACCACCGTTCTCATCATCCTCATTCAAATCGGTGTTATGTCGTTCTCCCCTGATGTTCTGCATCAAATGGCCTTTGGGCTCTTTCTGATCTCATTGCTCGCCTTTACGAGTCGCAATGCCGTTGCATTGGTTGGTGCCTACTTGCATAAACGCCGTGAACAACACGCCTCACGTTCCAGCCTCGTTGATGACGGGCCATTGGTCACCGTGATTGTACCCGCCTACAACGAGGAATTGGCGCTTGGAAACACGATTGAGGCGCTGCTTCAACTGTCGTACGTCAACACGGAAATCATTATTGTTGATGATGGATCCACCGATAACACCTTAAACGTCGCAACGAACTATGCGGCACAGGGTGTCGTACGAGTTGTGTCACAGATGAATAGGGGCAAATGGGCGGCACTGAACACGGGCGTTCACGCTGCTCAGGGCGAATTTATCGTCTGCATCGATGCGGATACACTGCTTGATCCCGACGCCATTCACTATTTACTTCAACCTTTTCAGGATCCCTGTATTGCGGCTGTGGCGGGAAACGTGAAGGTGGGGAATCGACACGGATTGTTAACGAAGCTGCAAGCCCTTGAATATGTGGTGGGTATCAATCTGTATCGGCGAAGCGAAGCGTTTTTCGAAAATGTCACGGTCGTGCCGGGGCCCATCGGCGCCTTCAGGACATCCGTTCTCAAAGAGGTGGGCTTGTTTGAAGGGGACACCTTTGCGGAAGACGCAGATATGACCTATAAGATTCTGAAAGCGGGATACAAGACGGTATATGAGTCACGCGCGATCGTGTATACCGAAGCCCCGACCTCCATGACGAGCCTGGCGAAACAGCGGTATCGCTGGTTTCGAGGGGGCTTCCAAGTGTTCTCGAAACACAAAGACATGATCTTCAACGCGAAATATGGGCGCACGGGGACCTTCGTCGCTCCGTGGACAGTCTTCAACGGCGTCATCTACCCGTGGTTCATGTTCTTTGCGATGATGTGGCTCCTCGTGTTTGCTTTCAACCCTATCTCGCCCTATACGATTTATCAGCCGAGAATAATGGGCGGACCTCCCCCTTGGGCATCAGGGCAAGGGTCATCAGTTCCAGGAGCGGGTATGCCACCAGGCGGCATGGAAATTGGGCTCACCATTGATTTCTTTCAGACCATTCCGTATATCTACGTGTTTTGGTTCCTGGCCTTCATTTTGATAGAAGTTCTCGTCACCTTGTACGCGTTGTCGCTTGACGGTAAGGAGGAGAAAAGCCTTATCATGTATGCCATCCTTCACAGACTCTCCTTCCTCTATGTGCTAGATATTATCCGGATGCTCAGTCAACTTGAAGAGGCGCTGCATTATCCTATGAAATGGGAGAAAATGGATCACCACGGATTAGCGCCGCGCGTGCGTAAACAACGGGTCGAATCAGAGCCTGTGCTAGCTAGCTAATTCTGGTTAGGACCCACTACATTTTTGTATTGGGTCGCACGCGCCTTACAACTAGCTAGCTAAACAAATTTTGTGAACCGTTGACTTTCTATTTTCTTAACTTAAATGATAATAAGTTCTAAAATTTTTTTGAGATTGTAAATTAGAAAATAAACCTCGACCTAGCCAGCTCTAGTTTATTCGCTTTTACCTCACCTGGACTTCACGTGCATGGTTGTAGCTGAGATAACAATATAAGTTGGTGTCTGAGCATCACTCCTTCACTGTGAGGATGTAGCGATGGATCATTCATTAAAGACGGGATTATCCTTTGGATTAACATCCGCCATCATCACGACACTGGGATTAATGGTGGGATTGCATTCTTTTTCAGGATCACGATCTATTATTCTCGGCGGAATTCTGACGATTGCCATTGCTGATGCATGTTCAGATGCATTTGGTATTCACATTGCCGAAGAATCGGAAACCATTCACACAAACAAAGAGATCTGGGTTGCAACGATCACAACATTTGTTACCAAATTTGGCTTTGCCCTCACGTTCATTGTCCCAGTTATTGTATTTGAATTAGAGATGGCGATTAATATCGGGGTCATCTGGGGAATGGTGATTTTAACGATGCTCAGTTACCGTATCGCAAAAGATCAACAGGAATCTCCGTGGAAAATCATTGGAGAACATGTTGCGATTGCCCTCCTCGTGGTTTTCGTTACTCATTTCGTAGGCGATTGGATTACGGAAGTCTTTGTGGAGTGACTATTGTGAAATCGCGCGCGCGGCAATTAATGCGCCTTTTACGTGCGCGTAGGTTATCCTATTTTTGGTTTAGGATACTTCATATCATATTCTGAAGCAGTGATGATATCTAAGAGGGCTGCTTGTCCCTTAGCCATTGCTTTTGTTGCTCGACCGATTGCAGGGATAAGGTCATCAGGCTGTTCTACGCGTTCGCCATATCCTCCTAATCCTTCCGCCACTTTGCTGTAATCGCCGTAGTATGTATAGTGACCTGGTGTGTCAACACGGTAATGTCCGAGACCTGAATTATTAGTGATGGCGACCAGAATGGGAAGCTTGTATCGGACAGCTGTTTCAAACTCGATTCCGTTTTCACCTAAAGCTCCATCGCCAATAAACCCTGCACAGATTTTCTCTGGTTCTGCGAGCTTCGCACCGATGAGGGCAGAAACTGAGAAGCCGAGCGTGCTGTGATGTCCCCAGCCCAAGTATCCTCGTGGAACTGGTGTTTCCCAGAATGGGGCTATTTGGTCGCGAGGCCATCCCGCATCATGTGTCATAATTGTCTGTTTGTGATCTAAGGCTTGGCAGAGATCCCATGCGGCGCGGTAAGGATTAATGGGCGTTTCGTTCGAAGTCAATAAAGGCATCCACTTGTTCAGCCACTGTTCCTTCACCTTCGCGATTTCTGCTTTTAACCCATCATTTGACCGACGACTCCGTCCTTGCAGTTGTTTTTTGGTTTCGACGAGTAATTGCTGAAGCACCAGACTCGCATCACCAAGAATTGCATGCTGTACACGGTAGTCTTTATTGAGCGGGTATTCATTATTTGTCGATTGAATGATCCTCAAGGAAGCGGGTATGCGGGCTCCAGGACCCATTGATAAGCTGGCACCGATCGCTAATAGGAGATTCGCTTTTCCGATGAAGTGACGCCACAAATCATGACCAGCGCGTCCACCTGCACCAAGGGAAAGAGGGTGATTTTCAGGAAACGCTCCTTTGGCTTTCATCGTGGTCATCACTGGTACTTGAAGAAGCTCTGCGAGTTCACGTAACTCGTTGGTGGCGTTGGCGTAGAGCACGCCTTCTCCTGCATATAGGATGAGTTGGTTTGTCGCTAACATGGCGCGAACTGCGATTTCCACGTCTCGGGGATTTCCTCCACTCTTCCAGCCTTGCACGGGTTCAGGGTAATCGAATATGCTATCATCAAGCTCTTCGGTGGCGATGTCATACACCATATCTAAATACACTGGCCCCGGTTTCCCTGTTTTCAAATACGTGAATGCGCGTCTCATAAAGGTTGGAATCTGCTGGGCGAGGTTAACGCGTTCAATCCATTTTACTGTGCGATGGAAGATATAGGGGGCATCGACGTCGGTGTTGGGATTGTTCATACCAAGATTCCCGCGACGAGCTTGACCGCCTATCACGAGAACCGGTGAGCCATCAGAATTCGCTTGGGCAATTCCCGAATACGCGTTCTCAACTCCGGGTCCTTCATAGAGAGCCACTACGCCTATTTTCCCGCTTACTCGCGAGTAGCCGTCTACGATATTGACACATCCTCGTTCGGACCGAGCGAGAATTGTTTGTAAACCGTGTGCTCGTGATTCATTGATAGTTTGTGCGACAATCGAGTTGGGACCTCCGCCGGGATAGCCGGTTACGAATGGAATGCCCTCAATTTTAAGAATTTTTGCTATAGCAGTTGATCCTTTCATATTCACTTCTTTCCTGTTTCATCAGTTTATTAGTTTGCTTAGCTATTTATTGGATAATCTATTGTGTTTATATTTATTTAAACGCGCATGCTGGTGATACTACACTATTCTATTGGTATGTTTGATGCGTCAAGCATCCAAACGCTTAACTAGGTAATCAAGTAGAAATTTGTGTTGAGAGTATTAATTATGAAACAGATCTTCGGCTCGGGTGAGTTTAGATACGAAGTAGTGGACAACTGGGCCAAGCGACCAAGAACGTGGCCCTTCACTGATGTGGTTGGCTTGGGGATAGACTCGCGGGATCGAGTCTATGTCTTCAACCGTAGCCCTCATCCTGTCATGGTCTTTGACAAGGATGGCAACTTTATCCGCTCATGGGGTGAGGGCATCTTCCTCAGGCCTCACGGCATGTTCATCGACCCCGATGACGCGATATGGTGTACCGATGATAACGGCCATACCGTCCGTAAGTTTGACACCTCGGGGAACCTCTTGCTGACCATCGGCTATCCGGGGGTGCCCATCGTCGATACATATGATTGGAATAAACACGCTGATACAGGCTATGATGGACGAGACTTCCATACGGTAAAACGCGCTGGACCGCCTTTCAATCGACCCACGAAAGCCGTCATAGCTTCATCCGGCGAACTGTACGTTTCTGATGGGTATGGAAATGCCCGCGTCCACAAGTTCTCTAAAGACGGCATGCTTCTCAACTCGTGGGGAGAGCCAGGTAGTGGACCGGGACAGTTTGCTATCCCTCACAGCGTCGCCGTGGACAAGCAGGGCAGAATCTATGTGGCTGACCGGGAGAATCGCCGCATCCAAGTGTTCAATGATGAGGGAACACTCATCACGGCATGGGTCGGTTTGGAGAGACCCGATGACATGGTGATCGTGGATAACCAATACCTGTTTGTCGCGGAGTTGCTTCATCGGGTAAGCATTTGGACCTTGGAAGGACAACTCCTTGTCCACTGGGGAGATAAGAAAGCGAGCAATGATGCTGGCCTATTCATATCACCCCATGCCATAGCTGTCGATTCGAGAGGCGTGCTCTATGTTGGAGAAGTCTGTGATACAAATGGCAGATATGACAGGGGATCAAGGGCCGTTCAGAAATTCGTTCCAATAAGATAGCTCGCATATTGTTAGCGCGCGCTAGCACCTGTTCTCGTTCCTGGAGCTATTTCCTCAAATTATATTGAGCGATATCTTGCAGCATATCAAACGACGCGCGCGTACACAAGGAAATCGTCACCTCGATCTATAATACTTTAAGAGCGTATACTGGACTGAAAATCGATATTCCCAAGTATTTGTATACTAGTAAACAAGAAGAATATTCGACCTGAAGGGTTGGTAGCCCGCGCGCGCGGGGACGCTAACTAGTAGTCATAAAGCAACAAGCATGAAGTGTTTATCAATGGGTAGAAAAGGATCGAATGAACTGCGGGTGCGTGACTCAATCCTGCGATTAGCAACCCGATATCAACTCGATCCCAACGAGCTTCTTGATGCCTTCATTGACGCCTGGAAACACGGCGTGACGCAGCAAACAGGGTACACAATAGCATGCCGGCATAGTAACGCACAGTCAGGAATGTTTCAAATAACGCATGATCACGTGATCTCGCAATTTCCCATAGATCTTACCGTCTTAACACGACCCGACAGTTTTCGCCACTACTTCCACGAATTCAAACTCGAGCCTATCAAAGCCCCTTCACACGTATATCTCACAATCGACGAATTACAATTTCGAATGCAGCACGTCAACCTCAAAGCGAAAGTCGTTGAAAAGCCCGGGAAACGCCAGGTCAGAACGCGATGGGGGGCCCCCGCCTTTGTCTCCAACATCAAAATTACGGATGATACCGGCTCCATACGCCTCAGTTTATGGAACCACCAAATCGATACCGT